>JADLBG010000452.1 GCA_020847895.1 Bryobacterales bacterium | reverse complement strand
TGGCGCCGGTGAGGTAGCTGTTGCCGTAGGAATCGATGGCGAGCGCGGTGGCTTCGTCATTGTTCGTTCCGCCGATGTAGGTGGACCAGACGAAGCTGCCGTTCGGATACAGCTTGCTGACGAAAATGTCGCGCGCGCCCGAATTGAAGTCGCGGTACGGCGATCCGCCCAGAGGAAACTGGAGCGAATCAGTCCAGCCGGTGACGTAGAGGTCGCCCGAGGGGTCCGCCGCCGCGGCTGTCGCCGAGTCGCCGGAACTGCCTCCATAGAAGCCGTAGTAGGAGATGACGGGATCGATGACCAAAGGGAGGGCTGAGTCATAGTTCCCCAGGTGGAACCTCGCGGCCTTCTCTTCGGACAGCGTGAAGCCAACGCTCACGCTCCTCCGCTTCCCGCCCGAGATTTGATAGGCTACAGGCGCCTTGTGCCGGAAATCTCCTCTCGGAGTGTGTAGCACCAGGTCCCCCGTAGGGCTGAGCGAGGGTTCGGCGTCGCGGAAGGAGAACTGAAGAAGCGCCGGGTCGGCGTGCGCGGCAACCTCGAACCGGTATTCGAGACGCTGCCGGTCTCCGCGCAGCACCATATCGATTCCGGGGTAAGCGCGGCGGCGCAGGACGGCGTAATTCGATACGCCGGTGATCCACTTGCCCGGATCGCGGCCGGTCAGATAGTTGGTGACTCCCGCCAGCTTCGATTCGCCGGTCCAGGAGTGGCCCGGGTCAGACCCATTAAGCGTCATGCGAAATCCGGCGCCGGATGCGGCGGCCACCAGTTCCGAGTTCGTCAGAAAAAGCGTGAAATTCGAAGTACGGACAAGATATTGAACCGAGGAATGCGTCTGGCCGCGATTGGCCTCGAAGGCCAGCGGAGTCTCCGCGCGAACGAGGCGAATAGCTTCCGGCAGCGGCGGAAGACTGCTGGAGGAGGCGCCTGCCAGCAGCGGGAAGACCAGGGTGAAAGCGAAAGCGGTGATTCGAAACACGCGATGGACGGCCTGAAGCCTATTTATCAATCTAGCTCACCGCGGGGTACCAGAGGTAATGGGTTGCGCGAACCCCTCCGGATTGCGACAATAAAATTGCCCCGATGAGAAGGGGACCAGGACGTTTCTAATCCAGGGTAAACTCGGATTGACGCGACGAAAGGCGCTCTGTTTCGGAGCGCCTTTCTCAATTTTGGATGCTATACTTGGGCTGCAAAGGTGGGCAAATGCGCATTGCGGCGTTCGCGCTTCTGTCCCTTGCCGTGTTACCGGCGGCGGACCTCGACCGGGATTTTTCCGGTGTATGGAATCTCAACCCCCCACGCAGTTCCATCCGCGGCCTCCCCTTTCCGCCGGACCGCGTTCTGCGCATCGAAATGAGCGGGGATACCCTCCGCTGCCAGGGTGAGACAACCTGGACCTACAATACCGCCGGGCAGTCTTCGGCGAATGCCGCCGCGGGAACTTCCCTGAGCAGCCTGCTCAAGTGGGAAGGCAGTGCTCTGCTCATCAACACGCTTGCCTCGGGCTCCCGGCAATACACTCTCATGGACCGCTGGACTCTCTCGAGGGACCGGAACACCTTCACCATCCGCCGCCAGTATCTGATTGGGGGAGGGGAATCGGAATCGACGCTGGTCTATGAACGGGAAGGCGTTCGTTCGGCCACTCCGCCGCCGGCGTCTCCACCTTCCTTGCGAAAGGCGCGGCAGGATCCACGGCCCGCCACGATCCGCGAGTTTGTCGTGCCCAAAGGAACAAAAATCCCCCTTGTCACGGTTCACAGCCTGACTTCGAAACAAGCTAAACCGGGGGATCGGGTATATCTCGAGACGACGTTCCCTATTCTCGCCGAAGGCCGCGTGGTCATTCCTCCCAGGAGCCAGGTTGCCGCAACGTTGACCGATGCAAAACGCGCCGGACGCGCCAAGGGCCGGGCGGAGATCTACCTGCGCTTTGATTCCATCACCCTGCCGAACGGCACGACACGGGACTTGCGGAGCCGGCTGAGTTCGGCCGAGGACCAAGCCGTAGAGCGCGGTGAAGGCAAGATCCAGGGCGGCACGAACAAAGCAGGCGACGCCAGGACCGTGGGTGGCGCAACCGCGGCCGGAGCCGGCATCGGCAGGCTCGGGGGAAACACAGGCGTGGGAGCGGCGGCCGGAGCGGCTGCCGGACTGGCGGGAGTGCTTCTCCGCCGCGGGCCCGAGATCATCCTCGCCAAGGGCGCCGGCATGGAAATGGTTCTCGACCGCGACCTCAAATTCGACGCCGGCGAGCTACCCTAGCCGAACCCTAGCCGCCTGCGCTCAAAGCGCCAGTTCGCCATGGTAGAGCATGTCGCGCAGGGAGAACTTCACCTTGAGTGTCGAAGGACCGGCGGCGGATTGGAATGTCACTTCCTTGTCCTGCTCTGTGAGCGGCTTGTCACCGCGGGGAAAGAATAACAGAACGGCGTTGCCGAGATCGGCGCGCTCGACCCGGTCGGGGAAAATGGCGGCCCGGTCTTTCGGCAGAAGCTGGCTGTTCTGCCGCAACCGCTCGAGCATCCGGTCGCGAGGCCGGTCCTGATCGGCGCCGGCGTCCTCGGCGCGCGTCTCCTCATTGCCCCGAAAGGGCAGTCCATTGAGGCTGAGAATGTAGTGTCCGGAAGCTCCTTCCGGCAAGTCCTTCTTGAGCGCTTCGCGAACGGGTTGCGCGGTCTCCCAGCGCACCAGGACTTTGGCTTGCGAACGCCCTCCACCGGGCCCGCGCCTTCCGCCCGGGTAGCCCATCCCTCCGGGTCCGCCCATGCCGCCGCGTCGCCCACCCATGCCGCCGCCCGGAAAGCCGATGCCTCCGGGAAGTCCCAGCCCTCCGCCGCCCGTCCTGCCGCCGCCCATGGGGCCCTGCGGATCGTAGCCTCCCTGGTCCATGCCACCCGCTCTGTAGGCCAGAGTCGATTCCTTTGCCCAGGGCGACTTGCTGATCAGCTGGTCGATCTCATCGGCGGACCATTCCGCCGGCGGCTTGTCGTTCCAAAACTGGCCGCTGCCCTTCGCCCAAGCGCGGATGAGCAGGAGCCCCGGTTGAGAACTCAGGCTGAGTAGGAGGCTGCGTCGTGTCATTCACTGCGTTCGACGCGCAGGGAGAGAGGATGAATATTAAGTTTTGTAAAACGTGATTTTCAGCGCGTGCTCAATGAGGACGCTGCCCATCTCGCTGATCAGTTGCCGCTGCATCTTTATGCAAGCTTGCCTTCGGCCACCAGCCGGTCGTAGGGGTCTTCTGGAATGCGTCCCACCGCAAAGGGGCGCTGATCTCGATCTCGTCAATGAGTTCCTCGGTGTTGATGCGGGAAAAATCCCCGGCACGCAAGGCCGCCACGGTTTCCAACGACCATCTGTACGCATCCTCGATATTCCTGAGTTGCTTCTCAATGAAGACGCCGGCCACGACTTCAGCATAGCCGGGCCTTCAGCGTACAATCCCCACCACTTCGAACCCGTAATCCGTGTACGCCGTCATCTTTCCCCGCAGCCACATCACCACACGGTGGACATCGGAAACCGGCACGATCGGCCGGATGTTGTCCGCCGCGGAATCGTGCGTAACCGGCGTCCACTTCCAGTGCGCCCCGCCATCCGCCGTGACGCCGCGGTACAACTCCCAATGCGGCATCGGCTTTCCACTCACCGGATCGGCGTTCGATGAGATGTAAACCGTCGAGAGATCCCGCGGATCGAGTGCGATGTTGCCTGTATAGTCGTCCTCGCCCTTGTACAGCCGGGTGCCCGCGTAGGCGATCTCGTGCTCCACCCACTTCTTCCCGTCCCACCGCGCATAGTGATAGCGCAGGTCGAGGCCGGAGGGCTCCCGCTGTTCGGAGAAGACAAGCACCGGATTGCCCTTCGGATCGAGGTGCAGGTCGCTGATCCAGGCCACGCGGTTCGGACCGCCCTGGAAGACCCGAGTGCCCTCTTCAGGCGCGCGGAGGCCTTCTTTGATGGACCGGATCACCGCGCCATCCGAGCGGCGCAACTCTCCCTCGCGGTAGATGATGTGATAGATGCTGTTGTCGAAGTCTCGCGGGTGGCCTTCCGTGTAGGCGATGTGGACCGTGTCGCGGCCGTTCGAGGCGTACTTGACATACGGACGGTGCTTGAACTGGAGCGGAACGTGGATCAGCACGTTGCCCGTCTTCCACGTATTGCCGAGGTCGTCCGAGTAGGCGTAGGAAGGCTTGTACGAATTATCCAGGCCGCGGAAAAAATCGTAGACGTGGTCCTCGTTGCCGAGGAAGTGCAGGTTCGAATACGTGACGCGGGAAGTAGCGCTCGGGATATAGACCTGCTCCGGTCCCCACCGGGCGGTATCCTCCGGCGCGGAGATGCGGTAGTAGATCTTGTTGTCCACCCCGTGCAGCGAGTACATCGCCAGCACCCGCTGATCCGGACGCACCAACAGAGCCGGCGAATTGTGGTCGTCAAACCAGCGGCGGTCGCCTTCCGCGCGGTGCAGGGTGGCCACCTGCCGCTGCCCGGAAGCAAGGTCGTAGGTGACCACT
>JADLBG010000451.1 GCA_020847895.1 Bryobacterales bacterium | reverse complement strand
GCATTTCGTGGACGATGGGCGGGAAGTGATTCTCTTCCTGAATGCCGAAGGCGGTGCTCGAGATGTCGACGTGATAGGCGGCGAGGAGATTGACGGGGTCATTGTCGCCGCCTTCCTGGAAGGCGGTTTTGACGCCGAAGTACTCACAGAGCGTGGCGAGCTTCTTGATGGGAGTGATGCCGCCGGTGGCTGAGACGCGGCAGCGGACGTAGTCGATGAGGCGTTCGGTAACGAGGGGCACGTATTCGTACGGGTGGCTGAAGACCTCGCCGACCGCTTGCGGGGTAGTGCAGACCTGGCGGATCTGGCGGTAATACTGGATGAGTTCCGGCGCGAGGACGTCCTCGAGGAAGAACAGCTGATAGGGTTGAAGGCGCCGCGACAATTCGACGGCATTCATGCCGCTGAGGTGGGAATGCACGTCATGGATGAGCTTGGGAGTGAAGCCGACCTTCGAGCGCACGTACTCGAACACGCCGGGGATGGTATCGACATAGAGTTCTTCATCGAAGGCCGCGCCCTGGTAGCCGCCCTCGGGACGGTTTCCCTGCCCGGCGGGGATGAAGCCGCCGCCGCCATAGCCTCCCTCGCCATATTGGACGCGGATGTAGCGCCAACCGGCAGCCATGGACTTCTGTACGGCGGCAACGGCGGATTCCTTGTCGCGGCCGCCGACGTGATCGTAGCAGGGGACGGCGTCGCGAGCCTTGCCGCCGAGCATTTCATAGACCGGCATGCCGGCGCGCTTGCCCTTGATATCCCACAGCGCCATATCCATGCCGCTGAGGACATTGTTGTTGATGGCGCCATTGCGCCAATAGGTGCGGTATTGGGCGCTTTGCCAAAGATCCTCGATGCGGTCGACCTGCTTGCCGATGAGCCAGGGGCCGAGATGCTTTTCGAGCGCGGCGGCGACGGCGAAGGGCTGGAAGTGATTGCCCGCCGAGCCGATGCCATAGAGGCCGGGCTCACTGGTCAGCAGTTTGAGGAAGATCCAGTGGTAGTTGCCGCCGCCGCTGGTAGTGATGACCTTGAAGCCGGTGATGGTAAGAGGCGGCAAGCCGCGCGTGGCGCGCTGTTCCTGTTGTTGCGCGGCGGCGCTCATGGCCGGCGCCGCGAGAATGGGTTTCCAGAGATCTCTGCGTTTCATTTGTCATGAAGGGGCTTCACACAACGAAAGCCTATATTCGGGCTGCGTTCGGCAGCAACCGGTATTTTCCTTTCTGCGGGGCCTGCCAGCGGTATCGGAAAGACCGAACGCATTGGCATTGCAGTGTCCCACATCCCGCGGTCCTGACACTACGTTATAGTATGCGTCTTTCCGGGTGGGGTTGCGCTCGCCGTAGGGACAGGTGGGCGCCTCGCGGCGGCGCGCGGCGGGACTGCTAGGTTTTCGAGCGGATTTCGCTGGTAAGAGCAGGCGCATTATGACTCCCAAGGAATACGCAGAGAAGTTTTGGAACCTGGAGGTTTACCTGGTTCCGCCGAAGGCCCCGTCATACCCCGAGATCCTGGTGCATCCGGCGGCGAGCGTGTACTTCGCCAAACGGTCGCTGGCTGGAATCGGCGATGCCGTAGCCAACGCCATTGACTCCGCAATCTCCGATGATCACGGAGTATGGTTCCGCACGCGGGTGGCGAGTTACCGGCTGGGGCCCTCTTATGAAGACAAGAACAATGACAACAAGTTCGATGAGAAGACGGACCATGCCTACCGCGACGACCTCGACAACGCGGCGGGAGGGCACAAGGACATCAAGGTTAAGGTAAAGCGGATTGACGGGACCATTGAGACACGGACGTTCGGAGCTTATCGCGACATGATGTACGCCGCCACGACGCCGTTTTCGGGGAAGGGGTTTCCAGAGGAGGCGCAGATGGCGCTGCAACTGCGGTACCGGTATCAGAAGACCACGTTCACGCTCGCCCAGTTTGCGTCCATGCATTTCATCGGCCTCGACTGCAACGGATTCGTCGGAGGGTACCTGCGCCGGCGCAACGATGCGGCGAACTGGTTTCGCAAGGAGCCGGACCCGAAAACGATGATCGGCCCGAGCATGCCCATTCGGGCGCTGATGGGCCCCGAGGACAAGTACTACACTTCGATGAGCGACTTCAAACCTCCGGGAACGAAATGCCTGCTGTTCGGCATGTGTACGGACAACGGGTACGTGCTGGACAACGACGGCGCCGGCGGGGTAGGCCACATCATGATCACCGAGCCGAACACGATGAAGAAGGACGGCGACCAGATTCTGGTGGACGTGGTGGAATCGACGGCGCTGGGGGACAGAGGGCTGACGATGGACCAATACCGGATCAAGGGCATCAAGAAAGGGTCCAAGGGGGTATTTGAAGTGGTGCGCTATGGGACGCCGCTTAATGTGCGCATCCGGGAAGTGGATTGACGGAGTCACGAGAGGGTCCGGGTGGTACCTTGATTCAGTGGAGGATGAGGAAGAACCGGTTGGGATTGTGGTGGAGGCTGGGCTGATCGGGGTCGGATTCCGGGGCGGCTTGGTTCGCCGGCTCATTTTGAGGGGGGCATTCCGGAGCGGGTTCCGGCTTCGTTTTGTCGTTTTTGGAATCAGAGGCGTCGGGGGCAGGGGACGGATGGGTTAGTGTTTCATCGGGGTCGGGTGAGGGTGGAGCGGATGGGGCATTCGCAGCACGGTCCTTTTGCAGGAGGCGGAGTTGTTTGATGGCGCGATAGTAGGAGCGCTCATTGAGTGTCTGGTGGCGGGCATAGCGTTCGAACTTGTCGATGACGGCCGAATCGTCAGAGGCGAGCGGGTCTGATTCCGTCTCGTCGCAGAGAGCCAAGGTGAGCTTTTCGATGCGGCGGAGGTTCCAGGAAGCGAGGGAGATGCGCCGGAAGAGGTCCTCTTCGAGGACTCCCTGGGGCTGGAGTTCCGCGCGGAGACCGGCGAGGAACTGCTCATAGAACTGTTGTTCCTCAGGAGCAACGATGGCAAAGGAGGCGGTGAAGCCTTCCTTGAGGGCGTTGCGGCTGGACGCGGCTTTGCCGGCCGCGGTCTTCGGTCCGGTGGATTTGCGACCATTTTCGCGATTGATTTGGGCGCGAGTGCGGGATTTGTTGAACAGGGCGCCAAGCATGGGGGATCTCCTCGGGATTTGTTGGAGAAGGCCGGCGGCCTTTTCCGGTTTCAGGGTAGCGTGGGGTGGTAGGGCGGACGGGGAGGAACGGCGGGAAGTGATTGAGGCGGCAGGGGAAAAAAGTTTGAAATTGCTTGTCACCGTTAGACCGGCCAAGCTGCCTTATTGCATCGAGTGTCTCCAACGCCAAAGCTGAGCATATCCGGCAAGCACGTTGTTCTGCGAACGCGCGGCAAGAATCCGGAACGGCTCTCCCTGGGATGATTCGCGCGCCTGGCCCACCAGGAACCTGTGGGCGAAATGAAACCACTCTGATTTCGGCGCGATTCTGTCGTACGACGCGTCGATGAATTCGCCCAGAT
>JADLBG010000450.1 GCA_020847895.1 Bryobacterales bacterium | reverse complement strand
CCTCGAGGATCTCGGCGAGCAAGCGTTCATATACCCCGTCACGAAGAATGGTCCTAGCCATAGATGTCTTGTGAACATTGTATGTCGCAACGGGCGGCACGGTGATTCGGGAACTGCTAGCCTGTTTGGCATGTGGCTTCTCTGGAGTGTGGCGCTGCTCGCGGGCGTGGCGGCGCTTCCGCCACAGGCTCGCGCGCTGCTCGATCAGAAATACCCGGGTTGGCGCATGGCGCACAGCGCTCCGCAGATTGAATCCTGGTTTCAGCAATACATGCCGGCGTTCCACCCCAACCTCGTATTTGGCGATTTCAACAAGGATGGCAAGACGGACTACGCCGCGCAGGTGGTGGCCGGCGGCAGGCAGCACGTGGTGGCATTTGTCGCCTCCGGCACGGGGTACTCGATGATGCCGCTTGCCGAGGATCCGGCGGACCCGTTCACGTTCCTGGTGATCTACAAACGCGGCGAGAAGGATTTTGACTTCGAGCACATGAAACCGTTCCGCTACGCGGCGGATGCTTTAGGGGTCCTTTACCTGAAGAAGACTGCGGTAACCTATTCCTGGAGCGGGAAAGGATTCGCCAAGCGGGACGCGCCGGGGGACGAGGAAGTGGAAGCGGCGCAGGCGGAAAAATCGCACTGACAGCGCTTGCGCCGGAACCTCCGTTTGCAGTATGAGTGTAGGGAATTCTTATGAGTAAGCGCACATCGATCGGAAGCTGGGCCTACACCATCGGCCCGTACGCGAGTAATCCAATTGACTTTGACACCGTCTGCGAGAAGCTCAAGGGGCTCGGCTTTGACGGTGTCGAACTGGGAGGTTTTCCGCCGCATCCCAATCCGGGCAATCCCAGTGGTCCCAATGATTCCTGGCCGGGGGCGATGCCCGAAAAATCACAGCGGCAAGAACTGAAAGCGAAGATGAAGGCGCGCGGGTTGGCCTTCAGCGGAATCGCGGCGAACCTGTGGGGCGAAAAGCTGATCAATACGGACGATCAGAGCAAATACATTGCTGAGTTCCGGAAAAACTCGGAGTTCTGTAAGGACGTGGGCATTCAGGGCATCCGCGTGGATTGCGTGCAGCCGCCGGCCATTCACCGCGAAGTGGACTATGACACCGCGCTTGCCCGTGTGACCAGCGCGTGGAAGACCTGCTGCGACATCGCGGCGGACAACGGCCAGTATGTGACATGGGAATTCGAGCCGGGCTTCGCGTTCAACAAGCCGAGCGACGTGGTGCGCATTCATGATGCGGTGAACAAGCCGAATTTCGGCCTTCAATATGACACCTGCCACGGGCAGATGGTAGGCGTGGTGGGCGCGCGGCAGGAGGGGGAGAAGGAGACGTTCCCCTCGCAGGTGGACCTGATCCGCATGCTCAGCGGCCGCATCAATCACATTCACATGATCGATTCCGACAATACGTGCCACAAGGACGCGAACGGCAACGATGAAACGTCGGCGCATCCACCATTCGGGCAGGGTCTTCTGAACTTCGATGAGATCGTGCCGGAACTGGTGAAGGCGGCGCGGTTGCCGCACGACTGGTGGACGATCGACCTGTGCTTCTGGCCGGACGCCTGGACCGCCACCGAGACATGCAAGAAGGCTTTGGACAAGTTGGTGGAGAAGTACGGCTAGAGCGCCCCTGGGAAACGAATATGAAAGAACTACGCGTGGGAATGATTGGATATGGGTTCATGGGCCGCGCCCATTCGAATGCGTACAAGCGGTTGACGGATTTCTTCCCGGTGCGGCACAAGCCCGTGTTGAAGGCGGTTTGCGCGCGCAATGTCGAAAAGGCGAAGGCGTTTGCGGACAACTGGGGCTATGAGCGCATTGTCAGCGACTGGAAAGACCTGGTGGAGGCGCCGGACATCGATCTCATCGACATCGGCTCGCCGAACAATACGCACCGCGACATCGCGCTGGCCGCGGCGAAGAACGGGAAGATGATCGTGTGCGAGAAGCCCCTGGCGATGAACGTGGCCGAAGCGGAAGAAATGGTGAAGGCGGTGGAGGCGGCGGGCGTTCCCAACATGGTTTGGTTCAACTACCGGCGCGTGCCCGCCATTGCGCTGGCGAAGCAGGTGGTAGACGAAGGACGCATCGGGCGCGCGTTTCACTACCGTGCCACCTATTTGCAGGATTGGACAATCGCGGAGGACGTCCCGCAGGGCGGTCCGGGACTGTGGCGGCTGGACGCGTCGGTGGCGGGATCGGGCGTCACGGGCGATCTGCTGGCGCATTCCATCGATACAGCCATGTGGCTGAACGGCGCGATCACGCGCGTGGTGGCGAAGACCGAAACCTTCGTGCAGGAACGCCAGCACGTGGTGACCGGCAAGAGGCAGGCCGTGACCATTGATGATGCATGCATGTTCCTGGCCGAATTTGCGAACGGATCCATGGGGACATTCGAATCGACGCGCTATGCGCGGGGGCGGAAGAACTTCAATACTTTCGAACTGAATGGCGCCGAGGGCAGCGTCTACTTTGACCTGGAAGAGCCGGAGTATTTGCAGTTCTTTGAGTACAAGCAATTGCAGAGCGGTAAGAAGGTGGAGTCGCACCTGACGGGATGGCGGAAGATCCACACGACGAATTCCGAGCACCCGTATATGAACCGGTATTGGGTGCCGGGTACCTGCATCGGCTACGAACACACATTCCTGAACGCGCTGGCGGATTTCGTGATGGGCGTGGAGTCGGGCAAACCAACGCAGCCCGATTTCCGCAACGCGCTCCAGACGCAGAAGGTGTGCGACGCGGTGCTGGAATCGGCGCGGGAAGGGAAGTGGATGGATACGGGAGTGGATCTGTAGTGCCGTTGATAGAATGGGAGGGATGGGCGCGTAGCTCAGGTGGATAGAGCATCTGCCTTCTAAGCAGAGGGTCGCAGGTTCGAGTCCTGCCGCGCCTACCAGGGCTTTCCCGGCAAATGCCCAAAGCCACATTCTATCAGGACACTCTCTTGCCGCGCGGGTGACCGGACAGATAGTATGCTCATGTGGCTATTCCAAGTGTGGCGAAGTCGGTAAACGCGGGATCCGTCCAAGGACGGTCCGCGCGCATTGTTTCCATCCAGCGGTGGTCCATCGTCCTTCTCGTGGTTGGGGGAGCGTTGAACTATGTCGACCGGGCAACGCTTTCGGTGGCCAATAAGCTGATTCAGGACGACCTGGGCATCCCCGTGGACCGCATGGGGCTTTTGCTCTCCGCATTCCTTTGGGCTTATGCATTCGCCCAACTGCCGGTCGGAGGATTGATTGACCGGTTTGGTCCGCGGCGGATGCTGGGCCTCGGGCTGTTTAGCTGGTCGGTCGCGCAGGCGGCGGGCGGCTTTGTTACGAACTTCGGGTCGTTCGTGGCGGCGCGGGTTGCCTTGGGAATTGGAGAGGCTCCTTTGTTCCCGGGCGGGGCGCGGGTGGTGCGAGACTGGTTCGGAATTAACGAGCGAGGCTTTGCCACGGGGCTTTGCCAGTCGGCATCGTCGCTCGGCAATTTTATTGCGATTCCGTTGTTGACATTCTTGATGCTGAGTCTGAACTGGCGGTGGATGTTCATCATTGTAGGCGTCTTTGGGGTTGGGCTGGCGGTGATTTGGTGGCTGGTTCACCGGGACCCGGCGGAGGTCGAACTGACCGCGGAGGAGAAACGGTACCTGACCGAGGGCGACGAGAACACGGCGACGAGACCGCCGACATTCGCCGAGTGGCGGCAGTTATTCGCGCACCGCACGACGTGGGGAATGATCGCCGGTTTCTTCGGGACAATCTACACGCTTTGGCTCTACACGGGCTGGCTGCCTTATTATCTCGAACATGAGCGGCACATGAGCATTGCCAAGGTGGGAGTGGTGGCGGCCATCCCTTACTTCTTCGGGTGCGTGGGCGCCGTGGCCGGCGGATGGCTCTGCGACCTCTTGACGCGGCGGGGATGGACTCCGATGGGCGGGCGGAAAGTGCTGATGGCTTCCTCGCTGTGCGGCATTTCCGTCTGCACGACGGCCGTCGTGTTCGCGGAATCGAACGAACTTGCCCTGGCGCTGATTTCGTTGTCGCTGTTCTTGATCTATATCGCTTCCGCGGCCGCTTGGGCGACGGTGCCGGTGGCGGCGCCCGGCCACTTCACTGCTTCGCTTGGTTCCATCCAGAATTTCGGCGGCTACCTGGGCGGAGCGCTGGCTCCGGCGGTTACCGGCTTCATCGTGGCGCGGACGGGCAGTTTTTCACAAGCGCTGCTGCTGAGCGCGGCGATCAGTCTGGCCGGAGCGGCGGCCTATCTCCTGCTGGTGAATCGCACGATCCACTCAGGCGAGCACCGGGCCGGATAAGAAGGTTTCGCCTCACGATTCCCGCAGTAACCATTTTGCGGCGTTGCGCTGCATCTTTTCGTATTCCGGATTCCACAACGCGCTGATCAGGTGTCCCGGCGCCATGAAGCAAACACGGCCTTTGCCATAATCATAGGCCCACACCGCTTCCGCTGTATTGCTGCGCCGCCCGGCGAGATCGGTGTAATCGAGTCCGTCCTCATTCACGCTCCGTGCGAGCACGTACTTGGGGTCCTTGTCGTACACGACATAATGCTGCTCGTCCGTGACAACGAAGTCCTTCACGCCGCGCGTAATGGGATGGTCCGGATTGACGATCTTGACCTTGAACGGCCGGATGGGAGGATGGCCGACGTAGATGGCCCCTTCCACGTCACGATAGTCTTTATTCGAAATCGAGGCCTCGCTATTGTTGTGAAAAGCCCACAACGCGCCGCCTTCCCAGACCCACTGCTTGATGGCCTTCCCCTGCTCCTGCGTCATCCAGGCGCTGTAGCCGGAGCCGATCCTGCGCTGGATGGGCGGCACGCTGACAATCTTCTCCTTCTTCTCGTTCCAGTAGATCTGGTGCCAGTAGCCGTTGTTATACCGGCGGCCGTCGCGAAACATAATGAGAATCTTGTATTTTCGAAGGTTCTCATAGGTGAGCAACTTTTCCTGGTCGGTGAAGTCGATGGACAGCCCGCCGTCTTCCACCAGCGTCGCCGTCAAAGCCGTGCGGATATAGTCGGAGTTGTGGGACTCATCTCCGCACAGCGCAAAAGCCGTGGCGGCGGGCGCGGCGCCGCGAAGACTCGGAATCGGAAGTCCCGCCGCGGCCCCGATGCCGCCACAAACCGTGCGCATCAGGGTCCGGCGAGTCATGATTGTCTGCATTTTGATGTTATATCCTCTTTCCTCTCACGAAGCTACTCGTAGCGGCGGAACCTTCACCGTGGCCGTTACTCCGAAACTCCCGCAACTCACCTCTATCCGGTCTCCCGCGAAGACCGGATAGAGAGGCAAGGGCGAGCCGGTAAGGATCAACTGGCCGCGGCGGAGACCGCGGCCGAAACGCGCCAGATGGTCAGCCAGCCGGATCATGCTGCCAAGGGGAAATTCCGGCAGTGCCTGCCCGGTTGCCGAGCCGAGCACCTCGCCGTTCCTCACCACTACGATCTCTCCGTCGAGCAGAGCCTTGGCGTCGCGCGCGGACGATTCGAACCGCGGCAATACGACGCCCGCGTGAAGAGCGTTGTTGGCAATCAGTTCCTGTGCGCAACGTGGCGTGTTCCGGAACACGTAGTTGTGAAGTTCGATCACCGGAAAGGTTGTGGCCAGCACCTGGTCTACGTGAGCGCGGAGCCAGTCCGAATCCGGTATGTCCTCCGCCAACCGCACCCCGAACTCTCCTTCGATGGCCAGGTTCTCATGCCGCGCGGGATCCAGCACAACGCCGGATGGATAAACCTCGGTCTGGTAGATGTGCCCGAAGACGGGTTGATCCAGGCCAAACTGCGTTTGAATCGCCGCGCTGAGACAGCCAATCTTGTAGCCGGTCACCGGTTCGCCCCGTGCTTCCCGCAGGCGCGCGGCTTCCATCTGAAGCCTGTACGCCTCCTCTACAGTGAGCGCCGGCGCTTCACTCGCGAGACGTGCTCCCGGCTGGTGGCTGTCGTAATCGGTTAACCACTGCTCTGCCAGTTCTTGTAAATTCATCGCCGGTCTCATCCCGTCCGCGGGCAGGGCGCCCCATCGGGCTCGTCTCTATAGTACTTTGAGTTCGGAGCTGCCGTAATATGAACAGAAGACGATTCTTGCTGAATGGCGGAGCCGCCACGGCAATCCTGCGGCGCGCGCAGGCAATGCCCCCCTCCCGAATCCGCGTGGTCGATATAATCCATCACACTCATACCGATTTCGGCTACACCGAACTGCCGTCCGTAATCCGCGACCTCCAAATGCGCTATCTGGACGCCGCCATCGACTGCTGCCAACGCAATCCTGACTTTCGCTGGACCGTTGAGTCCCTGGCGACCTTGCATAACTGGTGGCGAAGGTCCGCCCCCGCGCGGCGCGACGAACTGGTCAGCTTGGTCCGGTCCGGCCGCATGGATGTAATGGCCATGCCGTTTAACCAGACCCCTTTTCTCAATGCGGCGCAGTGGCGCCGGATGATGAATTGGATTCCGCCGGAGTTGTGGCGCAGGCTGGACATCCATGTCGCGATGCAGAATGACGTCAACGGCATCCCGCGAGCGGGCGCAATGGCTCTGCTCGGCCGCGGAGTGAACCATCTGCTGATGGGCATCAACGCCGACAGCGGCGGGCCGCCATTCTACCGGCCGTCCGCATTCTGGTGGAAGATGCCGGATGGCGGACGGATTTTCGTATGGCTGGGCGAACATTACGGCAGCGCGATGAACTACCTCAAGGCCGCGCGCGACGGAACGCGCATGCTCGACGATGAGCAGCATGTTCGCGCCGCGAACGCCGAATTCAGCAGTCGCATTGCCCGCATCGAAGCCGATGGCTATGCCTTCGACCGGCTCATCCTCACCTTCACCCACCCTCTGAACTACGACAATGGCGGCCCGTTCCCGTCTCTTGCGCCGTTCATCGCCGCCTGGAACCGTCTCGAATTGCAGCCCCGGTTGCGGCTGACGACGGCGGCCGATGCCGTCATCGCCATGGAGAAGACCGTGGGAGCGGGCATCCCGGAACTGACGGGTGAGTGGACGGACTGGTGGGCCAACGGCGACGCATCCGGCCCGCGAGAGGTCGCCGCCAGCCGCCTGGCCAAGCGGTATCTGGCGGCTGCGAATTCCTCCGTGTTCGGCGCCATGCCGGCTCGCGGCGCCGCCGTGGTGGAAGATGCCCTTGGCGATTTATGCCTGTTCGACGAACACACCTGGGGATCGCATCGCAGCGTATCCGAACCCTACAGCGCCGACTCGCTGGCGCAGTACACGGAGAAGAGCGATCTTGCCTACAGGCCGATGGGCAGCTCCGATATTCTGCTCCGGCGCCGCGTTCGCGCCACGGTGGACCCCATGCCCGCCGGCACGTTTGCGATCAATCCCACGCCCGCGGCCCTCTCCGGCTGGGCGGGCGAGGGAGAGCAGCGGTTCTGGGTGGAACGCCTCGACGCGCATTCCATTGCCCCCAAAACCAGCGTCCCGCCTTCTTCCGCGATGCCCAATCTTCGCCGCGACTCTTCCGGCTGGCCGGTCGCCGCTTCCTGGAGCGGCATGCCGAAGCCGCTGTTCGACGGCCCTTGTGGCGGCTTCCTCTGCACGCAAACCGTTCCCCCGGCCGACCGGCGTACCATTACCGGACTGCATGCGAAATTCGATCCAGCCAGGCGAAAATCTGCTTTCCGCGAATCGCGAGCCGCCTATTCCCCCGCTACATCGCGCGAAACGCCGCACACAATCGTCGTCCGGCAGGAGTTCCAGCACCCGCGCGTAATGCACGCCACCCGCGAGATCGAACTGTGGAGGCGCGAACCACGCGCGCGCCTTCGCGTTCGCTTCGACCGCCTCTCTTCCCTTGCGCCCGAGGTCATGCACCTCGAGTTCGCATTCCCGGCCGGCCATCCTTTGCCCGCCGTATCCAGCGGCGCAGTTCCCTTCACTCCCTATCGCGATCAACTCAAGGGCGCGTGCCGGGACTACTTCGCCATTGACGGCTGGGCACACTACACTACCGGCGAAGGCCACTGGCTGTGGGTAACCCGCGACGCCCCGCTGGTCTGTATCGGCTCACCCCACGTTGTCGAGCGGCACACCGAAGAGCCTGAGGCCCGGCACAAAATTCTTGCCATCGTGTTCGACAACTGCTGGCACACGAATTTCGTAGCCGACAGCCATGGAACGTTCGAGTTTCAGTTCGAACTCGCCTGGAGCGATCGCATGGACAATCCCGGGAACCTTGCCGAGGCTCTATCCTCTGATCTCATCGCCCGCGTCAATCCGCCGTTTCACGAGACGGAAGAGGAACTGAAACACATCTACCGTCCCTGAAGGAGCCCCGCGAGACTACTGAACCGCCTTCCACTTGTCCTTTTCCTGCTCACGGTCGATATAAGGGATGCCGCGCTCCATCCACTCCGGAGCGGGAGCCCCTTTCAGAAAGTGGTCGAAGAACTGCTGCATGCGCATGGTGTAGTCCTTCTGGTTGGCTCGTTTCAGCAGGTGGTGCGGCTCTCCGTTGTAGTTGAACAGGTAAGCCTCCTTGCCCAGCCGGCGGAGGGCGAGAAAAAATTCTATCCCCTGATACCATGGCACGGCATCGTCGGCGTCATTGTGCAGAATCAGGAGCGGAGTGTGAATCGTCTCGGCGTGGAACAACGGCGAGTTGTCCAGGTAGCGCAGCGGATATTCCCACAGCGATCCCCCAATGCGGCTCTGCGACCGCTCGTATTGAAACTGGCGCGGTAAGCCGGATCCCCAGCGGATGCCGTCGTAGGCGCTGGTCATGTTCGCCACCGGCGCGCCTGCTTCGGCCGCGCGAAAACGGTTCGTTTGAGTCACCATGTATGCAACCTGATAGCCGCCCCAACTGTGGCCTTGAATGCCGATTGCCTGTTCGTCGATGAAGCCCTTGTCCACCAGCGCCTGCACCGCCGGCAGCACACACTTGAGCGCGCTTTGACCCGGATGTCCGGTGGTATACACGATGTCCGGCGTCAGGATGATGTAACCGTTGCTGACGTAATAACTGAAGTTGATGGAATGGTGAGGGGCCGGCGCGCGGAACGTGTGGACGGTCTGTGACAGGCGTTCGTAAATGTAGACGATGAGCGGATATTTCTTGTGCGGGTCGAAGTTTTCGGGCTTGTAGACCGCGGCGCGAAGCGGAGTCCCATCCTGGTTGCGGTACGTGATGAGTTCCGCGCTGCCCCAAAGGAACCGCGCCTTCCGCGGATTGGCGTCGCTCACCTTGCGCAGATTCGCGAACGTGCGATCGGTCACCAGCAGGTCCCCGAACTCGTCGAAGCGCGTTGCCGAAAGCAGCAGCACGTCCGCCTTCTTGGCCTTCACGGGGTTGGTAAAGGCTTTCGCCGCCATGATCAGCTTGCGCGGCGCGGCATTTCCATTCAACCTTGTTTCCCAAAATCCCGTATCGCGTGTTTCAAGATTCTCGGCGCGCAGCAGCAGCGGCTCCGCGGGATCGATGCCGGTGCGATCCTCCCCAAGCCGGACATACCGCAGCGCGATCTTCCCATTGCGCCCCATGCCCTGAGTGATGTTCCGGCCGGAGACACCATCGGCGGAGAATTCCCAGATATCGTAGCGGTCGTAAAGCAGCACGTGCCGGCCGTCCCTGGTCCAACCCGCGGAGCCGTAGGGCGCCGGTGTACCCGGCAGGTCGAAGTCTTCATCGTGGAAGGCAACGCCAATTCCTTGGGTAAGGTTCACGGCTCTTCCTGTGGAGGTGTCGAGACAGAGCCAGTCGCGGCCATTGAACGTGACCGCGTGCTTTCCGTCAGGCGATTGGAGGAGTGCGCCATGATGTTTGCGCAACAGCAGCGTGCGCGCGCCCGTCGCCAGGTTGATGCGATAGGAGTCGCTGTACTGTTGGTCGTACTCGACAAGCTTCCGGTAGTCGCGGTCATCCTCGCCGATGGCGGAGTCTGCCGGTTCGTCCAGCGAAACGCCGCCCATCGCCGGGTCCGCCAGTTGCACGGCGCGCTTCTCGTGAATGTGGTAGACGGCGCGATAGCTGCGATTGCGGTCGCGGGCGGCGCGCACCTTCTGCATCGGCTGCACATTGTCGTCCTTCCAATGCCAGAGGTCGGCGATAGCCCGCTCCCCGCTCCCATCCGCCGGCCGCGGCGGGCGCGAAGGCGCGGTCGAGAAGAACAGCCGCCGGCCATCTTTGGAATACTGGAGTGCGGCGGTGTCCACAAGCAGCCATTCTTCGGGCAAACCGCGCGAAGAGGAATCAACCACCGCGGCCGCCTCCCCTCCGCCGCGCGGCCACAGATAAAGTTTGAACTTCGGCTGCTTCGATGCGGCGTCATCTCGGGTGCTGAGAAAGGCCAACCGTGTCTGCTGGTCGTCCCAGGCGAGCCGCCGGTACCGGCCCTTGCCACTGACTACCGGCCTTGCATCTCCGCCCGCCGTCTCCACGGCGTAGACCCCGTTGTGATCTTCATTCTTCGATGACACGGCATAGACCAGGAGCGCGCCGTTCTTCGAGAGGCTGTACTCCGTCACATCCTCGAATTTCCTCTCAGACTGATCCGTCAGGCGGCGCAGCACCAACTCCGAGCCGGGACGGGAGCCGGCGGTGGATTCTTCCTTTGCCGCATCAGCTTCCGGCTTCGGCTCCCGCTGGTAGGCCAGCCATTCACCGTTTTCCTCGGCCAACTCAAAGCCGCGAATGTTCTTGAGGCGCACAACCTCGCCACCCGAGAGGGGGAGCAGCGCCAGCCCGCCTTTCGGCATTTCTTGCGGCTTCTTCTTTTCCTTCCGGGCCTTGTCCACGGCTGCTTTCGCGGGGTAGGTGGTGAACACCAGGTAGCGCTCGCCGGCGGTGAAGGCGAGTGTCAGGTTGCCGGAGTTCGCCGTTTCGCCCTCGGGCGCTGGCTCGCCTTCCTGGCGCGCGGTTGGCGGCTTGGCCCCCGCCGGTTCCCTCCGCTCGGAGCCTGTCTCGAGGTTCTTGAGAACAACCTCGCCGTCCCCTTCCTGAGGCATCAGGACGTAGGCAACCCAGCGGCCGTCATCCGAGAGCTTCTGGCTGCTGATCGTCTTCCACGCATCGTAGTCGCGATGAGTCAGCGGGCACCTGCCGGGCTGTGCGAGCAATGTCGCGGCAATAATCGCCGGCAGGCAGACAACGGCAGGACGAGTCCTTGCGGAAAGCTTCATGATGAAGCATATTCTAACGCTCGCCCGGCCGTCGCCTCCGGCAGCGCGCCGAACTTGCGCACACGACGTCCGTAGGCCGCCAAAGCCTCCCGCAAAGATTGCTCGCCGAAGTCCGGCCATGGCAGCGGCAGAAACACCATCTCGGCGTAGGCGCACTCCCAAAGCAGGAAATCACTCAGACGCTGCTCTCCGGCGGTCCGGATGAGCAGATCCACGTCGGGGCCGAGAACGGCCGTGAACTCCTCCCGCGTGCGGGCATTCCGCGCGGCGTTCAGAATAGCGTCCCGCGACGAGTAATCCACCGCGAGCCGCAAATGCAGCCGGCTGCCGGGCGCGGTCTCGCCTTCGGCGGATTCTATCAGTGGGATCAGATCACCCGGCAGCCGGTCCCGTCTGCCAATGATGCTCAGGCGGATACCCTGGCGCCGGCATTCCTCGATTTCGGTAAGCAGATAGTGCCGGAACAGCAGCAGGAGCGCACTGACTTCGGCCTTGGGGCGCTTCCAGTTATCGGAGGAGAAAGCATACAAAGTCAAGGTTTGGATTCCGAGGCGGATGGCCGCCTCGGCGGCGCGGCGAACGGCCTTGGCGCCTTCGCGATGGCCCTCAAAGCGAGGGAGGGCGCGAGCGGAGGCCCAGCGGCCGTTTCCGTCCATAATGATGGCGACGTGCCCTGGAATATGAAAAGTTCTTGTCATCATAAAGTATTACCCCATAAAAAAACTCCCCTGGCTTTCAGCCTCCTATTGCCCCGTCCTCATCGCCCTGATCAGCGCCTCCATATGATCGAGATACTGGTTCAGCGCTTTACGCCCTTCCATCGTCAAACGGTATTCGGTCCTTGGCGTGCGCCCGTCGAAAGACTTTTCGCACGTGATGTAGCCCGCCTCTTCCAGTTTCCGGGCGTGAATACTCAGATTTCCATCCGTCGTGTCCAGCAGTTTCTTCAACTCGGTAAACGTGAGCGACGCGTTGGCGGCGAGCGCGCTCACAATCGCCAGCCGGATCCGTTCATGAATGAGCCGGTCGAACTCCGGAACGCGGGCGGTCTTGAGAGTTGGCGCGGATGCCGGTTTGCCCTCGGGATCGCCCATCTGTTTCCGCGCAAGATTGCTGATTCTACCCACCGTACCTCCTTGCGATCAACACTCCAAATACCATGTGCAGAACACCGAATCCCGCCAGCAGGAACCAGTTGCCCCACGATTCCGGCGAGAAGAGGCATACGGCGCCCAAGCCGACGAAACAGGCGCCCATCGCGGGGACGATCCGTACCGAGAATGCCCCGCCCGTCATGACGCCGGTCCCATAGAGCAGCAGCCACAACCCCGGCAGCAGCCGCGCCTGCCCCACCGGAAACAGCGCCCCCGTGAGGATGCACCCCGCCAGCAGAGGCGGGGCGAAGCTGAGCGCAAATTTACGGGCGGGAGCCGAGAAAACCGTGGACCCGCCCTCCACTGCCTTGCGATGCATGGAGAAGATGCCGATGCCGATAGCCAGCAACGCCTCGAGAAGCCAGATGGAAAGCCAGCGCTGCGTGTCCGCCTGGAAACCGGCGAGGATAGCGGCCACAACGGCGGTGGCGCCCATGGCAACGCCTCCCCATCCGGGGACGGCGGTGAAGCTCGAAGTCCGTTCCATGGTTTCGCGGATGAAGCGAAGGTTGTCGAGAGCGTGCTGTTGGATGGGGACGGGCTTGGAGCGCGCCGGGAGCATGGATGTAGAATAGCGGCGGTTTGATATTTTGTCAAGTACTTTACGAGAAGAAGCATGTCCAAGTAAAGCCACGCTGATCCCGGCAGTTCTCTACTCTAATTTCGGCAGGTGCTCCGGGTTCACCATCAGGCGAATGGAGCGGGCTTTCCCGGGCGTTCTCTCGATGAGGCCGTTCCGCTCCAGGGTCTTGATCATATCGTGAATGGACGGCGGAGAAACCCGGAAATAACGCTCGAGGTCAGACTCGGCGGGGGCCACGCGATGAATCTTTGTGTAGTTGTAGATGTAGGCCAGGTACTGGCCCTGTTTTGGTGTGAATGACGGCGCCACAGCCGGATCGAGTTTGGGCGCCGGATCTATCGTTACCTCGAAGGCGTCCTCTCCAAAGTCCTCATAGACCCGGACTTTGAGAAGGAAAACCCGGCCGCCGAACACCGAGCGAAGAGGTTTCTTGGCGGCGGCGTAAAGATTCCCGCGCAACTCCTTCCCCTCGGCGCTGGAACTGGCGAAGTTCGCAAACCCCTCGCGCACTCCATCAAAATCGGCAAAGACCCACTCCCGCCTGTTCCTGTACTCCACGCTGATAGATTCCGAGCCGAATGAGTGAGCATGGCCGCACAATCTTTCGAGAAGTGAAACCGGTTTACCCATGCGCTTCAGAATACAGGGAAATCTCCGCGGGGCGATAATCCCTTAATGGCTGTGCCGCGGGATCTCCTTCCCCACGTCCCGGTACTTCACCGCAAACTCGAGCACCGCTCCCGTTTCCTGCTGGCCGACGTGCGCGCGGAACATCTCCTGCCACGGCGTCTGGTGTGGCGGCAGGTCCAGCTTGCATTCCGCCTGGCGGCGCGCAATCTCCTCATCACTGATCAGCACATCCACGCGGCGTGACTTCAGATCGACCCTCAATTTGTCGCCCGTCTGGAGGATCGCCAGGTTGCCGCCCACCGCCGATTCCGGACACACATGGAGAATCGAAGGACTATCGGAAGTGCCGCTCTGACGCCCGTCACCGATACACGGCAATTTGTCGATGCCGGCCTTCACCAACTCATCCGGAGGCAACATGTTGACCACTTCCGCCGCGCCCGGATAGCCCACCGGCCCCGTGCCGCGAATCACGAGAATCGATGAGGCGTCAATTTCGAGCGAAGGATCGTTGATGCGTTCGTGATAGTCCTCTGGTCCCTCGAAGACGATGGCGCGGCCCGTGAAGCAATCCTCCTCGCCGGGCGTGGCGAGAAACCGTTGGCGGAACTCTGATGAGATCACCGATGTCTTGATGATGGCCGAATCGAACAGATTGCCGCTGAGCACGAGGAAGCCGGCGTCCTTCATCAGCGGATTATCATACGGCCGGATGACGTTGTGATCCTGGCTGCGCGCGTCGCGGTAGTTCTCACCAACGGTCTTACCCGATACGGTGAGCGCCCCCGTGCGAATCTTGCCCACTTGTATCAGTTCGCCGAAGACAGCCGGAACGCCGCCGGCGAGATGGTAGGCCTCGCCCAGAAATTCCCCGGCCGGCTGGAGATTCACGAGCAGCGGAATCTCATGGCCGATGGTCTCCCACTCCTTCAGTTTCAGATCGACGCCTACATGGCGCGCGATGGCGATGAGGTGGGTCGGGGCATTCGTCGATCCGCCGATGGCGGAGTTGACGACAATGGCATTTTCAAACGCCTCCCGCGTGAGGATCTTACCCGGAGTCAAATTCTCCCGCACCATCTCCACGATG
The DNA here is from genome assembly GCA_020847895.1 of Bryobacterales bacterium. GTDB lineage: Bacteria > Acidobacteriota > Terriglobia > Bryobacterales > Bryobacteraceae > CADEFT01. The sequence goes on along the minus strand of JADLBG010000450.1, from coordinate 5,617 downwards.
CGGCGTCCCGTGAAGTACGCCATCTGCGCCCGCTCCCGGTAGGGCGCGGGAATAGCCGCGCAGCCTGGCAGAGACATGCCCAGCGCTTCCGCCAGCGAATTCATGGTGGTCGCGGTGCCCATGGTGTTGCAGTGACCCGGGCTCGGCACCGAGGCGGCCACCATCTCCATGAACTGCGGATAATCAATCTCGCCCGCCGCATGCAGGCGCCGCGCTTCCCACACCGCCATTCCGCTTCCGGCGAGTTTGCCTTTGTAATAGCTGTTCAGCATGGGGCCGCCGGAAAAAACGATGGCGGGAATATTCACCGTGGCGGCGGCCATGATGGCCGCGGGCGTTGTCTTGTCGCAACCCGTGGTGAGCACAACGGCGTCGAAGGGATTACCGTGCAGCGTCTCCACCAGGCCGAGGTAGGAAAGATTACGGTCAATGGCGGCCGTGGGCCGGCGGCAGCTTTCCTGGATGGGATGCACCGGAAATTCAAACGGGATCCCTCCGGCGTCGCGGATGCCCTCCCGGATACGGCCCGCCAACTCGATATGATGACGGTTGCAGGGCGAGATATCGCTGCCGGTTTGCGATATGCCAATGATCGGCCTGCCGGATTGGAGTTCCTCCCGCGTCAACCCGTAGTTGGGAAACCGTTCCAGATAGATGGAAGTCATCCCCGGATTGTGGGGATTGTCGAACCAGCACCTGCTGCGCAGCCTGCCGGCGCACTCGCTCTTAGCTTGGGAATAATTGCTCATGGAAGCGACTATTTTACTCGATTCGCGAGGAGCCTGACGCGCGAACGAGTCCAGGCGGATCTACCGTCGCGGGAAGTTTATTCGTTCTGTTCAGCCTCCAGAAGACCTTCCAATTCAGGCAGGGTCAGAAGGTCCTTCTGCCGGCCAGCCGCTTTCTTTGCTTGAATGAGGGTTCGTAGATCCAGGGCTCGCAGACGCCGGCCAAATGCGTCAACCTCCACTGACGCCGCGCATGCCTCGGCATACGTCCCGACGCCGGAGACCTCCGCTAAGAGATCAATAATGCCTAAGTCCGTGGTGAGCCTAAACACGGTCCCATTGGCGAGCGTGGCTGCGTCCCATACAAACGGCAGATCATCCGGAAACTCGCGCGGGCGCGGATGGTATGGGGCCAGTGCCTTGGCCAGTCTCCCGAGGTTCTCCCTGTCACGGGAATAGCAGATGTCGAGGTCATTGGTGACGTGCGCGCTGCCGTGAAAGATCGCCGCCCATCCCCCTATGACGACGAACTTTACATCGGCATCGCAGAGACGTTGAATGGCAAGCTCAAAGTTCATGCCCTACGCTTGCGGGCTGTGCCCCGAACTGATTCAGCGGTTTGCGCCAGTGCATGCATCCGCTCGGCCCGTTCTGCCGGGCTTAGTTTGATCTGTTCTATCAGCAGGGTGATATCAACCCCGAATTCCCTCGCCGCTTCCACCTTCCCGCCAGGTTTGGGGTTCCGCAAGCGCTCAATTGCGCGGGAAAGGGCGGAACCTGTCAAGGGGCCCAGTGAATTCACCATAAAATCAAACGCGACTCGCTCCTACTCCACCGCCCGGGGAGCCTTGTACCCGGCTTTCGCAATAATCTGGTACTTGACCGGCTTCCCCTTCTCGTCCGTCACCTTCAGCGGGTCGCCGGTCGCCGGGTTCACCAGTTCCACTTTGATCTTCCGGTACGACCCGTCCCGTTCCTGATTCGTTGGCGCATAGGTGACCACATACTGGTTCCGCAGCGCTGCGTGAATCGCCCGGAAAATCCCCGGAAACTCGCCATAGAACCGCGGGAAGAACGCCTGTCCGCCCGTCTCCTTCGCGAACGTCCGCAGGCTGTTGTCGGCTTGCAGAAAGTCCAGGCGCTGAATGGCGCCCATGTATCCGCGCGCGTCCAGGTATTCGCGCAGCGCCTGCATCAACCCGAGCGCGTAAATCGGCACGCCATCGTTTTGCAGGGACTTGCGTGTCTTGTCGAACGTCAACTTGCTGAATGTATCGATGCCGCTCGAAATCAGGACGATTGCCTTGCGTCCTTCAATCTCCGACATCCGGTCCGCCGTGTCCACCAGCGCGTCATAAAGGTTCGACTCCGAATACGCCGCAATGCGCAGCCGCTGTAACGCTTCCTGAGTCTGCCGCCGGTCGGTTGTGAAGTCGGAAAGGATCTCAGGACGCAGATCATACGCGATTACCGCCACGTAATCATCCGGCTTCAGTGTCTCCACGAACCCATAAGCCGCCGTCAACGTCTGATACCACGGCTCGCTCCAATATTGCTGAAACAGGTTGCTGAACTCGACTACCATCGCCACGGTCATCGGCGCTTCGCCCATGCTGAATGTCGCAACTTTTTGCGGCACGTTGTCCTCGAGCACCCGGAAGTTCCCGCCCGGAATGCCCGGAATGAAGCGTCCTTTGTTGTCCAGCACCGCCACATCCACGCTCACCGTCACCGTGTCGCTGCGGAACGTGGCCGTGGGCGTGGGATTCTCCTTGTCTTTCCTCATCAGCTTCGAGGGGATCTTCGGCTGCTCGGCCTCCGCGGGCTGCCCGGAATCGCCCTTCTTCCGCGGCTTCGCCACCGTCTCCGAGGATTCCTTCTTCGGTCCCTGCGCCTCCAACGTGACCCAGAGGCCGGCAATGGCTAACGCGGTGACCGAGACAAGCAAACGCTTCCAGCTATGCATGGGTGAATCCTTTAAGGCAAACTATACCACTATGGTGGATGCGGAGCGCGCCGGGCCGGTTTCGCGGCCTTCTTTTCATTTACTGCTGGAACCATGAAATTGCGCGATTAATGCCTCGTCTTCGCCAGGAGTGATCTCGTGCACGAAACTGCGGAAAACGCCCTGGAGCGTCGCCGGCGTCCCGGCGCCCTAACCCCCTTCATCGGTAGCCAGCCCGGCAGTCCTCGCTCCACGGGCATGCCAGAACGCCATCAGACCCCAGGCCGTGATCACCACGTACTGTATCGCCTGAAACAACAGGATGAACGCGATCGAATCATCCTTGCGAAACCCGAACGGCGTTAATACGCTCACCGCCACGAACTGATAGACGCCCACGTATCCCGGAGTCGACGGCAGTGCGCTGCCAAGTCCCAGCCCCGTAATCAATAGGAATGCGATTGGCATGGAAATATCCAGCCGCAGCGATTGCGCTCCGATTACCGTCGTGATCGTATCCAGCAGCCATACCACCAGCGTCAACCCGAGAAAGCCGAACAGCCGTCCGGGGTGATGAAAGGCCCGGATTCCAAGCAACACCTGATGCACCAGGTGTCCCAGCCGCTCCTTGATCCCGTGGGGAAGCGGCATCTTGCGCAGCAGCCTGTCCCACACTGGAGCCAGCAGCGGCAATACGATAATCGCCAGCACCCCGCCAAACCCCAGCACGGCGAACGGTTTCGCGGCGTGCCCCAGCCATTGCGGCTTCGACGGGATCAGCAACAGCACGCAGGAGCTGATCACCACCAAAGCGATGGCGTCCACCATCCGCTCCGAGAGCGCCGTCGTCAGCACGTACATCCTGCTCAGTTTGGCGCGCTCGCTGACCATCATCGTGCGCACCAGTTCCCCGGCGCGCGCGGGAAGAAAATTATTGCCGAAATACCCTGCCGATGTTGCCCAGAATGCCGCCGGAATCGAGATTCGCCCCTCTGCCCGCAACAGAATCCGCCATCGGACGGCGCGCAGATAGAGCGCCAGCGTCACCAGCAGACAGCACAATCCGATTTCCCCCAGTTGCGCGCTACCGAGAATCTGCCATACCCGGCCCCACTCGATGCCGCGCAAGGAAAAATACAGCAGAACGCCGGCAAGCGCCAGCGAAATCGCCCAGTACAGCGGTCTTGTTCCCGTCTTCAGTTCCTTGCTTGACTCGGGCAATCGGTTCCTCTCATGACGCTGATTCCCGATTGTAGCAATGCCGTACCGAACGCCGGAAACGTTAGCATGTAGGGATGGATGGCGCCCCCGGGAGACACACGGTTTGGATGGTTGCGCCGGCAATGCTGGTGATCCTCGGCCTGTTCGCTTCGGGCGTGGTGTCGGCGATTCTCGAAAGCCTCGGCCGCTATCAGGACCCGGCCCTCACCTTCCGGTATTACTCGCAGCTGTTTTCCGACCGCGAGATTCGCGCCTCCCTCGGCTTCAGTCTTGGCGTGGCGGCGGTTGCCACCGGATTGTCGGCGGCGTTCGGACTCATGCTTGCCCTGCGCCTGCGGCGGACCGCCCGCGCCTGGGCAGGCTGGATTACGCTACTCCAACTTCCTCTTGCCGTGCCTCATCTCGCAATGGCGTTCGTGGTGCTGCAACTCATCTCCTCGAGCGGCCTCGTGGCCCGCATCGCCTATCACGCAGGCATCATCTCCATGCCCGCGGAATTCCCCAGTCTGGTCAATGACCGCTTCGGAGCCGGCATCGTGCTCGTGTACGTCCTCAAGGAAACTCCCTTCGTGGCCTTGATGATTCTCGCGGTACTCACACGGCTTGGCGATTCCTATGAGCTGGCGGCGCGCACACTCGGCGCGTCCGCCTGGCAATGCTTCCGCCATGTCACCCTGCCCCTCGCCGCGCCGCCCCTGGTGGCCTCATGCCTGTTCGTCTTTGCCTACATCCTCAGCGCTTTTGAAGTGCCGTTCGTGCTCGGCCGTCCGTATCCTGCGATGTGGAGCGTCATCGCCCAGCGCCGCTACATGGAGGCGGACCTTGCCGCACGCCCCGGCGCGATTGCGCTTGCCGTCGTCGCCTCTTCCCTCACCGCTCTCCTCGTCTGGCTCTATCTGCGCGCCGCCCGCTCCTGGAGCGGTTTGGACAAGCCAGCCATTTTCTGATGAGCATGAATACCCGGTCGAGCAGGGCGCATTTCCGGGGGCTGGTCCTCGCCCTCATCGCGGTTCTTCCGGTTCTCGTCCTGGCCGCCTGGTCTCTTTCCCGCGGCTGGCTGTGGCCTGCTTTGCTGCCGCGCGCGTGGAGTCTCCGCGCCTGGCGCTACGCTGCCTCCCCCCTCTCGGGCGTTCCACAGTCGCTTGCCATCAGCATCTTCATCGCACTCATCGTCGCGGCCCTTGCCGTGCTGCTCGCCGTCCCCGCCGCGCGCGCCATCGCTCTCCATTCCTTCCGCGGCAGGCAGGCCGTGCTGTTCATTCTGCTCCTGCCGGTCCTCGCGCCCCCGGTGGCTTCCGCAATGGGCGTCCACTCCCTCTTCATCCGCCTGGGCCTCGCCGAAACGGTTTTCGGCGTGATCCTCGTGCATCTCATCCCGGCTGTCCCTTACTCGACCCTCATGATGGTGGGCGCCTTCTCGCGATTCGAGACGGACCAGGAGGCGGTGGCGCGAACTCTGGGAGCCTCCACCTATCACGTGTGGCTGCGCGTCACTTTACCCGCCCTGGCCCCCGGCATCGCCGTGAGCGCCGTATTTGCGTTTCTCATTTCCTGGAGCCAATATCTTCTTACCCTGCTCGTCGGCGGAGGTCAGGTCCGGACCCTTCCCCTCTCCCTCATCGCCTTCCAGACCAGCGGCGACGATGCCGTGGCCGCCGCACTCGCTCTGCTCTATCTCGCGCCCGCCGTCTTCCTTTTCCTCGCCGTGTCGCGCTTTCTGAGG
>JADLBG010000449.1 GCA_020847895.1 Bryobacterales bacterium | reverse complement strand
GCTTCCAGCCGCAACGCCCTCAAGGAAGGCTTCTCCGCCTCCTTCGCCATCGTCGCCCCCGAAGACCAGCAATCCTACGACGAATTCCTTGCCGGCCTCCGCGCCGAACTCCAACCCGCGGGAGTCCAGGAAGAGGACCTCTTCCGCCGCATCAGCCTCGCCTCCTGGAACATCCGCCGCATCGAAAAACTCACCTTCGCGCTATATGACGAAACCGGCGACGACCCGCTCGCTTCCGATGACTCCGCCGTCCTCACCAAACTCGAACGCTACACCCGCCACCAAACCCTCAACGAGCGTTCCTACTACCGCGCCATCAAACAATTGCGTCTCCTTCAGAACTCTCGCCCGCTCGGCGATCCACCCGAAACCGTATCGGAACCCGCGACAGAACAAAGTCAGCCCCCTGCCGCTTCCCCATCCACGCCGCAGGAAACTGAGAATTCCGAAAACGACAAAACGAAGCCTGCCGAATCCCCTGCCGCACCCCCTCAAAATGAGCCGGCGAACCAAGCGGATCCCGATCCTGAGCCCGAACAGCCTGATTCAGGCCCCAACCACCTGCTCCTCATCGTCAAATGAACGCCACTAAACACGCTGCCGCCCCGTCTACGCCGTGGGAGGGCGCCCCATCACCGCTGCTTACTCTGAACCGCCAGGCCGCTCGAAGGTTTATCCGTCCACGCCTGCACCGATATCACCGGCTTTGGTTTCCTCGGCCATCCGCGAGTCGGAGCCATACTCGGCGCATTGAGGAATAGGCGAAGCCTAACCCTGGCAGGCGGCGCCCATCGTTTCGAGCAGCGGCATCAATTCGCACCGGAGTTGGGAAATGCTCGCATAGCGCGCTTCCCGGTTTACGGCAATGCAGCGCCGCAAGACGTTAGCGAGCGGCTTTTCGATGCCTTCGACACCCGTTTCCGGCAGAGTCCCGGTCAGTGTTTCAATGATGATCCGCCCGATCGCATAGATGTCGCTGCGTTGATCGGCAGTACCGCCGGTCAATTGCTCGGGCGGTATGTAGCCCACGGTCCCGATGGTGGAAACGCCCAGCGAAAGGCGTTCCTCCCGGGAGTAGTCGAGCAGTTGCATTCTTGCCAGGCCGAAGTCGAGGATCTTGAGTTGCATGCTGCCGTCTCCGCGGTCGGCCAGCATCAGGTTCTCCGGCTTCAAATCCCGATGCACGATCCCCGCATCATGAGCCGTCTCGATGCCATCGAGCAGTTGCGCGATCCAGGGCTGGCAAATGGACGGTGGGATCGGGCCTGAACTGTCATCCAACTCCTCCCGCCAACTCCGCCCTTCGACATGTTCCATGATCAGGAACGCGCCCATCTTGCCGATAGGCCCGTAATCATGGACCTGCACCACATTGGGATGGTTCAGCCGCGCCGCCGCCTGCGCTTCGCGCTCGAAACGCTGCAGCGCCTTTTCGTGGCCGAACAACTCGCTGAGCATGATTTTGATGGCGATCCGCCGGTTTAGCCGCCGGTCTCTGCCCGCATAGACGGCGCCCATTCCGCCCCTCCCGATCAGCCGCTCCAATTGGTACTTTCCTTCGATGACCCGCTCGATGGGGAGCGTGAGAACAGGGACGGTATTGTCAGCCGGACAGCGCACCGTGTCGCTGTCGTAGCATGTTCCGCAGGCAGGACACTCTCTCAGGAGATCCAGGTTGGTCGATTCGGCGGCGGGAGGCCCCTGCGCGCTTGTCGTACAAGCACGGCGCTGCATCTTGGCGAACTTCCCGAGCGCCTTCCGGATCAACCGCTTCTCCCGCCTCGTATAGGCCTGGCCGTTCGTCTTCGGGCCGAGTTCGAGCATCTCCTCTATGGGCACTTCCGGGTTGATGGCCACGCCTTCCGGCCCCAATGCCCTCTCGAGACCGTGAGTCAGGACGTGGGTGAGGCTTTCCACCTGTTTGCAGGTTTCGATCTCCTGGATCACCTGGCGAAGATCCTCTTCCACCTTGGCTTCGCGCGGGAAGTACTTGCGGTCTAAGGGGAGAAAGTAACGGTCCGGCAGAAACGCCCCCACGAATCCCCGCAGCACCCCGACCGGACGGAGCAGATGCTCGGCAGTCGCCGCGTGGGTGAAGCAGACCGCAAGCAGCGCCGGCAGCCACCCGCCGCTCACGGCAGCATGTCCGAGCCCCTGCCATTGAAGCATTTCCACAAACGCTCCGGGAATGGCGAAAAACATCCCGGCGGCCGCCAGCCACTCGATACGGCGTCTCCAACCGGAATCCGTCTCGCGGCGGAACATGCGCCACACCCAGGCGCCGCTCAGCAGAACTGTCATGGACAGCATCACCGGAACTCCGTACATGAGCAGGGAGGAAGGACGGGGATATTCCACATGATCCCAATGGATGAAGGCGATCCCTTCCGGCACAAGCGCCGGCACGGCCCCCGCTGCCAGCGGCAGCAACACGAGGGTTCCCGCCGCCCCATACATCATCCATAGCAGGACTCGCCAGGGCATCGCCGGCGTCAGATTCGGAGAAAACCGCAGAACGGCATGGAACGCCAGGGGCAGACTGAACACGACGGGCCACCAGAACACGTAGTAGGGATGGAATTCCTGCGGCCGGAAGAAGGTACTGAGCGGGAGAATCGCCCATGCTCCCATGCGGAGCGCGGCGCACATGGCGCCTACGAACCCGAGACGAGCCGGAAAACTGTTCCAGTTCAGGAGCATTGCCAGACCGGCAAAGAAGAGAATGAGACTGGACCCAAGCAGAGGGAGTCTGTCCCCAAAAAAGGAGAGACCGGCTCGCGTGCGGCTGCGCAGCCATACTTCACGAATAGTTCCGTTTCGGACGATACGGGCGGTATAGAGGCCCGCCGCGGCAATGGACCGCAGGGACAGTCCCAGGCTGGCTTCCGATAGGACACTGTCTCCATTGACCGAAAGGATCCGGTCGCCGGGGCTGAGGACGCCATCGGCGGGACCGTGCTCGCTAACCGAGGAGACGTACAAGGCTTCGCCCAAATGCTGCGTTTGCCACCCGAAATCGGTTGTCTTGACGCCATATTGGAGAATGATCCAGCCGGCAAAGACGACAAACGCGAAATAGGTAGTCACCAGCGCCGCGGAGAGCGCTGCGAACGCAGTGGTACCCTTTGCCGGCCCGGATGCGGCCATACGAGGACTATCGGTGGATCAGGGACGGAACTCCAGAGGAGGGTGGCGGCGAACCTAAGGAACGCACCGACGGCGGATGCGCCGGACCGTGTCCTCGTCGTTGAGCTTCATGGAAGCAAGAAGATAACCGATTTGCCGGCCGTACCGCCCGGAGTACCCGGCCCCGTCGACAAGTTCGCCTTTCTCCAGATCGAGCAGCGGATAGCCCATCTCCTCGAGCATCCGGCAAATCTCCGCCACGCTGCCTCCGATTCCATCCACCTCCAGGCCATGCGTCTCCAGCACCAGGTGCGGGCGTTCCACGGTGAGCAAGCGCGCGGCGCCGCGCAGCACCAGGCATTCGCTCCCCTCCACGTCGATCTTCAGACAGCGGGGCTGCGCTGGGAGGTTTTCGCAAAACTCATCCAGGCTGAGCAGCGGCACTGCCAGCGGAACAGCCGCGGCGTGAAACGCGCGGATTTCCGGGTTCCTCGTCGAAGCGACGCTATGGGCGCCCGGCACATGGAAGAAGTCAACGGAACCGGCGGTCGATTCTCCAACGCAGGCATGGATGAGACGCGAAGCGTTATCCAATCCGTTCAGCGCCAGAACCCGGCGGGTCCAGGAAAGGACGTCCTGGTTGGCTTCGAAGGAATAGACTGCGCCCGCGGGTCCAACCATCCGGCTCATCAGACAGGTGAACACGCCATACGAGCAGCCGACATCAAACGCCGTATCCCCGGCCTCCAGCACCGCCTCCAAGCCAATCATCGCCGGAGCCTCGAAATAGAGGCCATGCCGGTTCACAAGCGAAACCCCCACCGATCGCCGCAGTTGCCGCGGCAGCCGGATCGTGTGGTCGTTCACCAGGGCGGACACTGTGGGCGCGCCGGCCGAGCAAAGCATCCAGTCCCAGACCCGGCCAATTATCTGGCAACCCCGGATTCGGATCCAGCCCGAGGAATACTCTCGAGCAGTCTTCGAGCGTCCGTCTGTGAGGGATCGAGCGCCAGGGCGCGTTCCGCATCCTCGCGGGCCTTTTCATATTGCCCGAGTTTCAGAAGGGCGGCGGCGCGGTTGTAGTGAACCCAAAAGGCCGCGTAGCCGGCCCGTTCGGCCGCATCATAGTAGCCGATGGATCTTCCCACGTCGAGATTGCCGGCGTGCAGCGTGAACGCATAACTGTAGTTGGCTTCCGCTGATTCGGGATGCGCCTTCAGCACCGGCTCAATGAGACGCCGCGCCTGTTCGAACATGCCTTTTTCCCAGAGCGTGTCGAGGCGCCGCCGCAGGTATCCGATTTCCCCCGGATGCTTGTTCACATAGTCCACCAGCAACTGTTCCGGAAGCTCTCCAGGATCTTTCACCTTCTCGGAAGCCTGCCGGGCGAAGGCTTGTTTCTGATAGTCGAGCAGGCGGCGCTGTAATTCAGGGCGGCGAAACTCTTCCCGGCATGTTGGCGTGGCGGCGAATACGCGAGCTTCGTTGTCTTCAAATGCAACCGGGGCGCCGCAGGCGCGCAGCAGGGCGGCGAAACGCTGCGATTCCGCCGTGACCAGGATGTAGTCGTTGGAGTCGATGCCGGCCTCGAGGGAATGCATGGCGCTCTCATAATGACGGTAGCCGACCAGGGGGTGGCTGCGGTCGTAAATACGGAATCCCGCGCGGTTGCCGGTGCGAAGGAATTCCACCGCGGCGGCCAAGCTAGCCTCGCCGGGACGATACTCGGCCACCCGCGCCTCGAGAGGCGTGTGGTCCCAAATCCAGCGCACTGCCTGCTGCCGGCCCTGCGAGGCGTGCGGCGCAAAGCGCCACCGGTCGCGGATGTCGCCGGCGAATTGGAGGCTCCCGGCCGCAAGACCGAGACAACTGACGCAGGCGTAGACCATCTGTTTTCGCTTGCTCAGTTGCTCGAGTTGGAAGGCGCACAAGAGACCAAACAGACAATGGGCGGCAAAGGAAAATCGCCAGAACCAGATCGAGTGATACTCCAACAGGACGCTGAAGGCGAGTCCGGTGAGCACAGCGACAACCCAGCCCCCATATCGCCGCCCGAGTCGCCCCGACGAGCCGGCGAGCAAGGACCCCAGCGCCAGGAGAAGGAAGTAAGGCCCATCGGCGGACATCAGCATGCCGATGGTGTAGGGAAAGTGCCGGTTCACGGGAAACAGCGGATCGAAAGGCGCATCCACCTTCCCGGTTAGCGCCGGAAAGTTCACGAAAACGAAGCCCAGGAAACAGGCGCCGCCAACCAGCACGGCGTTGCGCGCCGTTGGCGCCAGACCCGATCGCCGGATAAGACTTCGCGCTAGCCGCGGGGCCGCCAGAAGCAGGCAGACCAAACCCGCCATGAATGTCATGTCCATGCTGACGGCGGCGGTGAAAGCGCCCCATAACAGCGATGGGCCTGGTCTTCCTCCCGTCTTCGTGAACCAAAGCACGGCGAGCAGCGCCGATACGAATCCCAGGGCATGGTTTGGGATATAGAGCATCCCGGTGAATGGCGTGAAACCGATTGTGGTGTAGATGCCGCTCGAATGGAAGAAGCCGTAAAAATAGTTCACCCAATCCGACTGCGGTGACAGTCCCAGGTTCCAGAGATTGAAGCTCACCGAAACTGAGGCGGCGGCAGCCATCAGCATCCTGCTCGAGGATGAGGAAAGCAGGATTCCAGCGATCAGCAGGATAGCAGTCGAATAGAATGCCGCCTGCAGGAAGGAATCGGCAATCAGGATCGGCAGCACAAGATGGGGGAGCCACGCAATCTGCCCGGCCGTGAAAAGAAACGCGCCCAGCGGGTAGGAAAGCTGCATCCCCACGGCAAGGGGGCTGCGCAACGGGAAGCCGTAGGCGGCCAGGGAGATGGGGAAGCCAAGTGTGCGTACATCATCGAAGATGCCGGCCCCGGCAAGAACGCCTCCGCCATGGGACAACCCGAGCATCCAGGGAATCCGCGAGGCGCACACAGCCAGGCACACCAGCCCAAGTATGCCCGCGGACCAGAGGAACGCGCGGGTGCGGCGAAACCGAAGGTAGGGTTTCAAAAAGTCCGGCGGCGCTCCATTGGCCCCCTCTCTCGCCCTCGGGAGCCACACGCACAGCCCTCCGAGCGCCACCGCCACGGGGATGCCGCGCGCGGAAAGCATGAAGGGCAGGGCAGCGTAGCCGAAAAGCGCATATCCGGGAAGCCCGAAGAGAAACGCCGCTTCTGGCAGCCTCGTCCGGAGAGGAGAAAAGCCTCCCATCCAGCGGCACAGCGCCTCCCCGAGAATGAGGAACACGCCCAATTCCCACACGAGCGAAGCCGCGGCGGCGGCCGCCTTCCCCACGCCCGGGTCAACCATGGCGCAGCCGGCGCACCTTGTCGCGGATGCGCCACAAGCCCAGAAAGGCCTTCCAGGAGTTGATGGGAAGGGAACCCGGAGTGAGTCCCCGGCTCAGCCCGAAGATGCGCGGGCGATGGTGCACCTCGACCGGCTGGATACGGTAGCCGAGCGCATGAGCGTAAATGGAAATCTCGGCATTGAGAAACGTGGGCAGGTCGCGGCACTGCGCGAGACAATCGAGCAGCGCCTGCCGGCGGGCCAGGCGGAATCCGAAGTTGATGTCCGAGCCGGGAACGGAAAACATGGCTCGCGCAATGCCGTTGAACACGCGCGAGGTGATGCGCCGGATGAGCGGATCATAGCGAACGCGTTTCACTCCCAACAGAAAATCGTTGTGACCGGCGTGCCCGGCGAGACGCCAGAACTCGCTGGCCACGCACTGGCCGTCAGAGTCGCTGAAGAAAACCCATGGACAGCGCGCGCGATGATAGAGGGCGCGCGCGGCGGGCCCGAAGCCTTCCCGTTTTTCGTTGTAGACAACATCGAGGAACGGCCACCGTTCCTGCAACTCCCGCAAGGCTTCTCTGGTGCCGTCCCGGCTCCCGCTTTCCTCGATGAGAAACTCCGACCCTTCGGGAAGATGGCGGAACACCACTTCCACCAGTTCCGCGAGCACGCTCTCGATCCCCTCCACTTCGTCGCAGACGGGGAGCAGCACGGAGACAGGCTGGTCGAAGCTGAACCGCTGGGGCCTCTTGGCGGAAGACATCCCGCTCAACCTCCGCTGAAGGCGCGGTGCAATTTGTCGTAAGTCACGTCCAGGTCTTCGGGAAGCACGCGAGTCCCGCCGATCGTGGTCATGAAATTCACGTCCCCGGGCCAGCGCGGGAGGATGTGCATGTGCAGATGGCCGGCGATGCCCGCGCCTGCGCATTCCCCAAGATTCATTCCGATGTTCAGCCCCTTCGGATTATAGACGGAGCGAAGATGCCGGGACGCTTCGCGGGTGAGGAGCATGAGTTCCCGCAGGGAATCATCCCCAGCCTCTTCGAGTGTGGGGACATGTTCGTAAGGGACCACCATCATGTGGCCCGTCGTATAGGGGAACAGGTTCAGGACTACAAAACAGCTCTTGCCGCGGTGAACGATCAGATTTTCGCGGTCGCGGTGCTCCGAGGCTTTCTTACAAAATACGCACTCGCCGCCGGCGTCAGCCTTGCTGACGTAGCGGAAGCGCCATGGACTCCACAGATGATCCATGCTGCGGCCATCAGGCGGATGGCACGGATTCTCCCCCGCTCACGACGGCCTGCATGTGGTTCACCAGATCCTTCAGTTCCTTGCTGGGTTTGAAATAGGGAATGCGTTTCGATGGTACTTCGACACGCGTACCTGTCTTCGGGTTGCGGCCGACCCTCGCCTGGCGCTGCCTGGTGCGAAAACTTCCGAATCCACGTATTTCAATCTTGTCGCCTGTGCGAAGGGATTTGACGATACTGTCGAAAATGGCCTCCACGATGACCTCGGAATCCTTGCGGGTCATCTCCACGACACGGGACACTTCTTCAATTAGATCCGCTTTAGTCATTTCTTGTGTTTTCTCCCATTTCTTGCCGG
>JADLBG010000448.1 GCA_020847895.1 Bryobacterales bacterium | reverse complement strand
CCCTCGAACGTTACGGCCGCGACCTTACGGCCATGGCCGCTCAAGGCAAGCTTGACCCTGTCATCGGCCGCGACGAAGAGATCCGCCGCGTCATCCAGGTCCTCAGCCGCCGCACCAAGAACAACCCCGTCCTCATCGGCGAACCCGGCGTGGGAAAAACGGCCATCGTCGAAGGGCTCGCCCAGCGCATCGTGCGCGGCGACGTCCCCGAAGGCCTCAAGGAGAAGCGCGTCGTCACCCTCGACATGGGCGCGCTTATCGCCGGAGCCAAGTTCCGCGGCGAATTCGAAGAGCGCCTCAAAGCCGTGCTCAAAGAGGTCCAATCCTCGGAAGGCGCCATCATTCTATTTATTGACGAACTGCACACCGTCGTCGGCGCCGGCAAGGCCGAAGGCGCGATGGACGCCGGCAACCTCCTCAAGCCGATGCTCGCCCGCGGCGAACTGCACTGCATTGGAGCTACGACCCTCGACGAATACCGCAAGCACGTCGAGAAGGACGCGGCCCTCGAACGGCGCTTCCAGCCCGTTCTCGTGGACCAGCCTTCCGTCGAGGACACCATCTCCATCCTCCGCGGGCTCCGCGAGCGGTACGAAGTCCATCACGGCGTCCGCATCAAGGACGCGGCCCTCGTCTCCGCCGCCGTGCTCTCGAATCGCTACATCAGCGATCGCTTCCTGCCCGATAAAGCCATCGATCTCGTCGACGAGGCGGCCGCCAAGCTGCGCACCGAAATCGATTCCATGCCTTCGGACCTCGATGAGACCATGCGCCGCATCATGCAGCTCGAAATCGAGCGCGAGGCGCTCAAGAAGGAGTCCGACGCCGCCTCCAAGGAACGCCTCGGCAAAATCGAAAAAGAACTGGCGGACCTCAAGGAGGAGTCCAACGCGCTCAAAGCCCAGTGGCAGGGCGAGAAGGAAGCCATCCAACGCGTCCGCGACCTCAAGGAACAACTCCAGCAGGTGCACGCCGAAATCGAACGCGCCGAGCGCGCCTACGACCTCAACAAAGCGGCCGAACTCAAGTACGGAAAACTCATCGCCATCCAGCAGAAGCTACGCGGCGAAGAGGACCGCGTGGCGGGTGAACAGGGCAAGTCGCGCCTCGTGAAGGAAGAAGTGGACGAGGAAGACATCGCCGCCGTTGTCAGCCGCTGGACCGGCGTTCCCGTCTCCCGGCTGCTCGAAGGCGAAATCCAGAAACTGCTTCATCTCGAAGACGAACTGCACAAGCGCGTCGTCGGACAGGACGAAGCGGTGAAAGTTGTTTCCGAAGCCGTCCTGCGCGCCCGCTCCGGATTGAAGGACCCGCGCCGGCCCATCGGCAGCTTTCTCTTCCTCGGCCCCACGGGCGTCGGCAAAACCGAACTCGCCCGCGCGCTCGCCGAGTTCCTCTTTGACGACGAGCACGCCATGATCCGCATCGACATGTCCGAATATCAGGAAAAGCACACGGTGGCCCGTCTTATCGGCGCGCCTCCCGGATACGTCGGCTACGAAGAAGGCGGACAACTTACCGAAGCCGTCCGCCGCCGCCCCTACTGCGTCATCCTGCTCGACGAAATCGAAAAGGCGCATCACGATGTATTCAACGTGCTGCTCCAGTTGCTCGATGACGGCCGGCTCACCGACGGCCAGGGCCGCACCGTTGATTTCAAGAACACCATCGTCACGATGACCTCGAACGTCGGCAGCCACCGTATTCTCGAGTATCGGGGCGAGTTCGGCGGCTCCGGCTACGACCGCATGAAGGAAGCCGTGCTTGACGAACTCCGGCGCCAGTTCCGGCCGGAATTCCTCAACCGTGTCGACGAGATCACGGTCTTCCATTCGCTCAACGAAGAGCACCTCATGAAAATTGTCGAAATCCAACTCGCCGAGCTGCGTAAACGCCTGGCAGACCGGCATATCGAAATTGAATTGACCGGCGAGGCGCGCCGCCATCTCGTGCACGCGGGCTACGACACCGCCTATGGCGCACGACCGCTGAAGCGCGCCATTCAGAGGGAAGTGGAAACCCCGCTGGCCCGTCTCTTGCTGCAGGGTAAGATTCGCGATCAGCAAATGGTGGTGATCGACGCCGACGCCGCTTCGGGGGGCCTACGCTTCGAGGCGGCCGATGCCCGCGCCGAAGAGCAGGAGAAGGCCCCGGTCCGATGATTGAGTCCCGCGGCCCTGCCGCCGCGTCTAATGAAAAAGAGAGGGGAGAAAAATGGAACTGGAAAAACAAGTCAGACAACTGCCCATGCTGCCGCTGAAGAACGTGGTGTTGTTCCCCCATCTGTTGCTGCCGCTCAACGTGGGACGCCCGCGCTCTCTGGCGGCTGTCGAAGAGGCTCTACGGGCCGAGGAGCAGGAGATTGTTCTCGTCGCCCAGCGCGAGGCAAACGTCGACGATCCTTCGCAGGACGACCTCTACACCATCGGCACGCGCGCCATCATCCGCCGCGTCGCCAAGGGTGAATCGCACGCCGAGGTCTTTGTCTATGGCGTTGAACGCGTCGTTCTCGTCAAGCTCGAAACCGACCGCAACTATCCGATGGCGCGCTTCCACCCCCTTCCGCTGCCCGAGGATTCAGGGCCGGAAGTGGAGGCTCTGCACCGCGCCGTGACTGAACTCACTTCGAAAGCCATCCAGCTTTCGCAGCAGCAGACCACCATGGATCTGGAGCGGCTCCTGGCGAGCACGGAAGATCCCCTGCGCCTCGTCTACCTTGTGGCTTCGATGCTGGGGCTCGATCTGCCCAAGGCTCAGGCGCTGCTCGAGGCTCCCACGCGGCTGGACGCCCTCCGCCTGATGCACACCTACCTCTCCTACGAGGTCCAGGTGCTCGAACTGCGCAACAAGATCGCCACCGAGGCGCGCTCGGAAATGAGCAAGGAGCAGCGCGAGTACCTGCTGCGCCAGCAGCTTCGGGCCATCCAGCAGGAACTGGGCGAAAAGGGTTCGGACCAGGACGAAGTGGCGCTGCTCAGGGAGCAGCTTGAAAAAGCGGACCTGCCAGAAGAAGTGAAGAAGGAAGCCGAACGGGAGTTGAAGCGGCTGGAAAAACTGCCGTCGGCCTCGCCCGACTATCACGTCATCCGGACCTACCTCGAGTACGTCCTCGAGCTGCCCTGGAAAGTCTTCTCCGAGGACACCCTCGACATTGCGAACGCGCGCCGCATCCTCGATGAGGATCACTACAACCTGAGAGACGTCAAGCAGCGCATCCTCGAGCATCTCGCCGTGCTCAAGCTGAATCCCAAGGCCAAGGCTCCCATCCTCTGCTTCGCCGGACCTCCCGGGGTCGGCAAGACCTCGCTCGGCCAATCGATCGCCCGCGCCATCGGCCGCAAGTTCGAGCGCATGAGCGTCGGCGGCCTTCATGACGAGGCGGAACTCCGCGGCCACCGCCGCACCTACATCGGAGCGATGCCCGGCCGCCTGATTCAATCGCTGCGCCGCGCGGGCGCCGCGAATCCCGTGATCATGCTTGATGAAGTCGACAAACTCGGACGGGACTATCGCGGCGACCCGGCCGCGGCGCTGCTCGAAATCCTCGATCCCGAGCAGAACAACAAGTTCCGGGACAACTACCTCGACCTGCCCTTCGATCTTTCGAAGGTGCTGTTCATCGCCACCGCAAACTCGCTCGAAACCATTCCGCGGCCGCTGCTCGACCGCATGGAGATCCTCCGCCTGTCCGGCTACAGCGAAGAGGAAAAAGTGGCCATTGCGCGCCGCTACCTCATCCCGCGGCAGTTGAAGCAGACGGGGCTCGATCCGGCCGCCGTCCGCTTTGAGGATGCCACGCTTTCCGCGCTCATCACCGGATATACCCGGGAAGCCGGGCTGCGGCGCCTGGAGCAGAACATCGGCTCCATCGCCCGCAAGATCGCCCTCAAGGTGGCGGAAGGAAGCGGAGAAGCCTTCACCGTTCGCCGGGAGGACCTGCTTGAACTTCTCGGGCCCGAGCCGTTCCATCTCGAGGAGATGCGCCGCAGTCTCCAGCCCGGCGTCGCGGCGGGACTTGCCTGGACCGAGACGGGCGGCGATGTGCTCTACATCGAAGCTACCCTTCTTCCCGACGGCAAGGGACTCACGCTCACCGGACAACTCGGCGAGGTGATGCAGGAATCCGCGCGCGCCGCGCAAAGCTACATCTGGAGCCATGCCGCAAACTTCGGTATTGACACCCAGAAATTCCGTGAGTGCGGGGTCCACATTCACGTCCCGGCCGGCGCCGTGCCCAAGGACGGCCCCTCGGCCGGCATCACCACCGCCGTGGCGCTGACGTCGCTCTATACCGGCTGCACTGCCCGAGGGGACACGGCCATGACCGGAGAAATTACCCTCACAGGCATGGTTCTGCCCATCGGCGGACTGAAGGAAAAGGTGCTGGCGGCCCGCCGCGCCGGCATGCGCCGGGTCGTTGTTCCGCGCGCCAATATGAAGGACCTGCGGGATCTTCCCGATCACGTACGCCAGGAACTCGAGTTCATCCCGGTCGAGCGGGTGGAGCAGGTGATCGGGGCGGTGATTCCGGCCCTCTCGACCCGCATGGCGCAAGCGGCGTGAAACACGCGCGGGCGGTCTTTCGCCGCCCGCGCTTCCTCACTTCGCTGCTATGACAAACGGTATGGTGGCCTCATAGCGCGGGCCGAGCACGGCGAGGTTCGCCGTTGCGGTGTAGTTGCCCGCTGGAACTTCCGGGACGGGCACTGTCAGCACCCAGTTCTTCTCGCCGGTCAGAGGGAACTGGCGGAACAAATTCGTGAACAGCTTCCCCAGGGCCCAGCGGTACACCTCGTCGCCTTTTTCGTTGCGCAGGATGAGGTCAAAATCCTGCCCCGTGGGAAACGTGAGTTGCAGCGGCGGCTCCAGCGTGCCGCGCAAGCTTATTCTCACTGTCATCGCGTCTCCCGCCTTGTACTGGCTTGCGTCGAGCGCCGTCTGGAAACTCACTTCCCTTTCCGTGAACACGCTGAACCCGCCCAGGCGAGTGTAGATGAGATCCCATTTCCGCTCCCCGGCGATGGTCGTCATGGTGCGCCGCACCAGCCCGACATAGGGCAAGAACGACTCCGATGTCAGACCCGCATCGGCGCACGAAGGCTGATAGCCGACCTGCAATGCGTTTGAAAACTCTCCGAACGGCGACTTCAGTTCGCCCTGCCGCGTCCGGATGACCGCTGTCGCATTGCACGGGTCCACTTCCGTCCGGAAGGCCTCCCCCGCCGCCGCGGAGAACGCCACCCACGTTTTTTCGCGCTTCTCCTCGCGGTCATAGATCACCAGCGTCCCCGCCTGGTTCTTCCGCAGCAGCAGCGGCTGGGGAAACCCCGTCACGGAAAAATACTCGTTGCCGCCGATGGTTTCCGTGCCGGTCACCTCCACGGTGAACGGGTTCGACCCAGAACCGGTTCCCTTATAGACCCACTGATTTCCGACTTGTAACGGAAAGTAGTCCGCCTCCTGGGCAAATCCCGCGGCGGAAAGTAAGAATGCAGCCGCAAACAGTTTTAGATATCTCATGTTTTATCGATACACCTCGTTAGGGAGGACGCGGGCTCTTTACGCAGACGGCGCGGCGCGCCTCTCCGTTTCACACGCTCCCCCAATGTAGACGCGAGAACGGCTTGCCGGACGGATCGCCTGCCCCGCCGCCTGGGATGTACAATCATTCGAGCAGGAAAGGAGCATCCCCAATGGCTCGAATCACACGCCGCTCATGGGTTGGAAAGAACGTTGCGATGGCTGCCGCGGCCGGCGCGGCCGCAGTGTCTTCGCCCACCAAAGCCTATGGAATGCGGCAGGGAAAGTTCACATTCGCGCATGTCCTCGGGTTGAACCAGCCCGAGCGTCTGAAACTCTGCCTCCAGATGGGCGTCACGCACGTCGTCTCCTCCCCCTCGGTCCGAGGGATCTCGCGCGACCAGTATGCCGCCGCCATACGGAAGCATAAGGAGCAGTGGGGGGAAGCGGGATTCGCGGTCGCCGTCCATGAGACCATGACGCCGGTGCCCGCGGATAACATCCGGCGGGGCACTGCCGGGCGCGAGGAAGAACTGAAAAACTGGAGCGCCTATGTGGAAGCGATGGGCCAGGCCGGCATTCCGGTGCTGTGCTACAACTTCGGCCAGGGCGGTACGCGCACCGGCCGCATCACCGTGCGCGGCGGCGCCATTTCCACCGTGCATGATTACGCGGAAACCAAGAAAATGCCCCCTCTCGACGAGGTCCATACGGAGGATCAACTCTGGGAAGCCCTCACATGGTTTATCGAGAGAATCACGCCGGTGTGTGAAAAAGCGAAAGTGAAGATGGGCTATCATCCCAACGATCCTTGCGTCTCGCCTTACCGCGGGTCCGCCCAGATCATGATCAGCCCCGCGGCCTACCGCCGCCTCTTTGCCATCGCCGACAGCCCCTACAACGGCGCCACGGTGTGCCAGGGAAACTTCGCGTCGATGCGCTACGCGCCCGGCGAGACGATGTATTCGGTGGCGACCGAATTCGCCGAGCGCGGCAAAATCCAGTTCGTGCACTTCCGCGATGTGGATGGCAAGGCCGACACGCGCTACTACGAAACGTTTCATGACAACGGCCCCACCGACATGGCCCGGATGCTGGAATGCTACGCCCGCGGCGGATTTACCGGGCCCCTGCGTACCGACCACGCTCCCGCCATGGCGGGCGAGGACTCCGAACACAACGCCGGGTACGCCATGCTTGGACACATTTTCGCCATTGGCTACACGAAGGGCCTCATGCAGGCGCGCAATCTGGCCTACGACTGACGAGCGCCGGAGGAAAGCGCTTCTCTCCGCCGCGGGATCCGGCGGAGGCTGAGGTCGGGTTGAGGCACTTCCGGCGCCGCGGAATGACTTTTCCGGATATCGAACAGACATTTACTCACCTTGGGGCGGCGCCTGGTGCTTGGGACGGGCGGGCGTGGGGATAAATGAAGTGAGCCAGGAGAAAAATTCGGGGAGTTCGAAGGTGTAGAAGGCGGAATGGAAGAAGGGGGTCGGTTCGCTTGATCGGCGGTGGGTTTTTGGGGAGGATTTTGGCGATTTCCGGGCCGCGGGATGGAGATGGAGGACGGCGAGGAGGGAGAAGAGGAAGGCAAGGAAGCGGGTGTACCAGGCGGCGGGGGTTGGGGGCGGGGCGTCTTCGGGGGTTTCGGAGGGTTGTGGTTCCGGGGTGGGGGTGGGGAGAGAAGGGGCGATTTCGGGGGCGTTGCGGAGGCGGCGGAGTTTGAGGAGTTGATCCATGGAGGAGCGGTAGAGGCGGTCATAGCGGAGTTCGTAACGGTGGAGGGTTTCGAGCATCATGGGGCTTTCGGCCTGGACGACGGTCATGGCGTCCATGGCGCGCATGGCGGGATGGTGGTGGGACCAGGCGGCTTCGAAATCCTCTGTCTGGGGGAACAATTCCGAGTCGATGAGGGCTGTTTCGATGGACCAGATGCGGCGGAGACGCCAGCAGGAGTTGACCATTTGGGTGAGGAGATGAGATTCGGTGAGGGAGACGGGCTGCCATTCCTGTTGGTATTGGGCGGCGAGATGGTCATAGGCATCCTGGGATTCGTTGGCGAGGACGACGCACTTGGAGGCGAGGCCGTGGGTGATGCCGTTGAGGGAGGAACGCTTCTTGCCCTCGGGGGTGATGGGCCCTTTGGATTTACTGCCGTTTTCACGGGCGATTTGTTGCTTTTTCTCTAAATCGGACATGTTTTGTGATCCTTTCTGAAGGCTGCCGCCTCACGGCTTCAGTGTACTTGGCGGGTGGCTGGGGGGGTGGGTGATGGCGGTGAATGGCGTTGGGGGTTCGAGCGGGTGATCTTGTGTGGTTTCAATGAATTGGCGATCATGAAAAATATTCTCTCAAGGCTGGTGACTGGTCAGGGGAACTTTCCATTTCCGCGACCGCGCGGTCGCGGAAATTGCGCCGCCGTTTTCATTTCATCCGTACACACATGAGCGCTTCAATGGGGCCGCGACCGCGCGGTCGCGGAAATGTTAATGGAAGTCCAGAGGTTAGGCGATGAGTTATGCTTCAATGGGGCCGCGACCGCGCGGTCGCGGAAATCACCCTGAAGAACCGGACAACTGGCGCAAACATTGCAGGGCTTCAATGGGGCCGCGACCGCGCGGTCGCGGAAATCCACTGGGT
>JADLBG010000447.1 GCA_020847895.1 Bryobacterales bacterium | reverse complement strand
TACGGCCAGAGGTTCGCCGACGCGGTGTTCGGCGACCAGAACGGAAATGAAGGGCAGGACGTGCTCTACGCCGTCAATGCCGCCATCCGCCGCAATCCCTGGATTGACCGCGAACGCATGGGAATCGAAGGCGGCAGCTACGGCGGGCAGTTGAGCGCCTGGCTGGTGACGCAGACCAACATCTTCAAAGCCGCCATTCCATTGGCCCCCATCATCAATCTGGTGAGCTATAACTACATGACGTACTACAACATGTACGAGCAGATGGAATTCGGCATCTTTCCGCACCAGGGCGATCTGATGGACGAGATGTGGAGGCGCTCCTCGCTGCGCAAGGTGGCGCAGGTGAAGACGCCGGTAATGCTGCTGCATGGCGAAAACGACAACGATGTCCCCATTGCCGAATCGGAGCAGTTCTATATTGCCCTCAAGGATGCGGGCGTCGAAACGGTGATGGTGCGCTACCCGCGGGAAGGCCACGGACTGCGGGAGACTAAGCACGTGGTGGATTCCATCGGCCGGTCCATTGAATGGTACCGGAAACATTTCCCAAACCCATGAAACATTTATTTCTATTTATGCTTTTCGCCACCGTTTTGTCCGCCCAGCAAGCGGACGTCATCAAGAGCAAGTTCTCCAAACAGGACTTCGAGTTGACGGCCGATCCCGGAGCGCCGCAGTGGAAGTCCGTCAAACCCGTAATCATCTCCAATGACCGTTTCGGCAAGCCCGTGGCGGGCCATCGCACGGAAGTCCGCGCGCGATGGACGAAGGACAACCTCTACTTCCTGTTCGTATGCCCCTATCAGGCTTTGTACATGAAGCCGTCCCCTTCCACCACGACAGAGACGAACAATCTGTGGGATTGGGACGTCGCCGAAGTCTTCATCGGCTCCGACTTCAACGACATTCACCTCTACAAGGAATTCGAAATGTCGCCGCAGGGCGAATGGGTGGATCTTGACATCCATCACAAGGAACCCCGCATCCGCGCCGACATCCACTGGGATTCCGGGTTCAAGGTAAAGGCGCGCATTGATGAGGCCAAGAAGATCTGGTACGGGGAGTTGAAAATTCCGGTCTCCTCCGTCGACAGCAGACCGGCCAAGGCGGGTAACCGGATGCGCATCAACCTCTACCGCATCCAGGGGCCGGAGCCGCGCGTCTACCTCGCCTGGAGGCCGGTGAACAATCCCTCCTATCACACACCCTCGGCGTTCGGAGAGATGATTCTGGAGAAATAGTGCATCTGCAAAGGCAGCTTCGCATCTCCCATGTGGGTCTGCGCGGGATCGTGGGTTTCGGGCTGGACGCGTCCCACGTGCTCGATTTCGCCGCCGCATTCGGAACATTTCTCGAGCCCGGGCCGGTGATCATCGGCCGCGACCCGCGCTCGAGCGGCGTGATGATGCGCGAGGGCGTGATCGCCTCCCTCCTGGCGACGGGCCATGACGTGGTGGATCTTGGGATTGTATCGACGCCCGTCATCCAGCACGCCATCCTGCGCCGCGACGCCGCCGGCGGCATCTCCATCGGAGCCAGCCACAATTCCGCCGAATGGAATGCCCTGAAGTTCTTCGCGGCGCGCGGCACCTATCTTTCCACGGCGGAGGCTTCCGAACTCCTCGATATCTACCACCTGCGCAAGTTCCGCTTTGTGGACTATACGGGCCTGGGCAAGCTGAAATCCGCGCCCGAAGCCGTGGACAAATACCTGGATGATCTTGCCGCCGCCTTCGACCTTGCATCGCTGCGCCGGTTCCGCGTGCTGGTGGATTGCTGCAATGGCACCTCCTCGCTGATCCTGCGGCGGATGCAGGAACGCTTCGGGCTGGACTTCATCCTCGTTAACCAGCAGGTGGAAGGGGTGTCGTTCGCCCACGAACCGTCCATCAACCGCAAGACTGTGTCGCTGCAACTGGCGCCGCTCATGAAACCCCTGCGCGCCGATGCCGGTTTTCTGTTCGACATCGATTCAGACCGCGTGGCCGTGGCCCGCGAGGACGGCGAGGCCGTGTCCGAAGAGATTGTGCTTCCGATGATCGCCGACTACCTGCTCCCGCGCGGCGAGGGAAAGTTGGTGATCACCAACCTTTCCACAACGGCGCTGGTGGATGAGGTGGCTTCCTGGCATGGCGGCAAAGTGGTGCGCGTGCCGGTGGGGCGTCAGGCGGCCATGGATGCTCTCTCCACCTATCGCGCTGACCAGATCGCCGTGGCCGGGGAAGGCACCGGAGCCGTGATGATGCCGCGGTTCCGCTTCGTCTATGACGGAATCGCCAGCATGCTCGCCATCCTTTCGTTGATGAAAGAGCGCGGCCAGCGGCTCTCGGCAATCGTCGACGGCTATCCGCCGTTTTCCATTCTCAAGGATGAAGTCCCGCTGGTTTCCCAGCGCGTGCCGATGCTGATGATGGAACTGAAGAAGCAGTACGGCGACGGCATCACCGACATGCGGGACGGACTGCGCATCAGTTGGCCGGACCGCTGGTTTCATGTGCGCGTCAGCCAGACCGAACCGGTCGTCCGCGTCATCTGCGAGCAGAAGGGCGAACCGCCCACGGCGCTGTTCGACTCCCTGATGGATGTGGTGAGGAGCATGGCCTGATGAGAGAGCACCGGCTGAAAGTTGGCGTATCCGGCATTCGCGGCGTCGTGGGCGAATTCCTCACCCCGGCCCTGGCATGCTCTTATGCCCAGGCGTTCGGCACCTTTGTCGGAAAGGGCCGCGTCGTGCTGGGGCGCGATACGCGCGCCAGTGGAGAGATGTTGAAACACGCGGTGGCCTGCGGGTTGCTCGCCACCGGCTGTGAAGTGGTGGATGTCGGCATTCAACCCACTCCCACCATTCAGATCTACATCGGCGCCACGCGCGCGCGCGGCGGCATCTCCGTCACCGCTTCGCACAATCCGCCCGAGTACAACGCGTTGAAGCTCTTCAATCACGAGGGCCTCTTCTTCAATCACTACGAGCGGCGCGAACTGCTCGACATCTTCTACGAAAGCGAATTCCGCACGGCCACGAACGAAGAGATGCTCGGCGTCTACCGCGACTACGAGACGCCCATGAACATGCATGTGGGACGCATTCTGCGCCATGTGGATGCCGCACGGCTGAAGGCCCGCCGGTTCCGCGTCGCGCTCGACGGCGTGAATGGAGCCGGGTCGGCGCTCAGTTGCCGGTTCCTCGAAAAGGATCTCGGCTGCGATCTGCGGGCCATCAGCGTGGATCCCACCAAGCCGTTCCCGCGCGAAGCCGAGCCGCGACCGGATACGCTCGGAGATTTGCAGGAACTCGTGCGCCGCGAACACGCCGAGATCGGGTTCGGCCAGGACCCGGATGGCGACCGCCTCGCTGTCGTCGATGAACAGGGACACGTGCTCGACAACGATG
>JADLBG010000446.1 GCA_020847895.1 Bryobacterales bacterium | reverse complement strand
TTTTCTTGACTTCAATCGGCGTTGATGGTATAGGTCGTGTTGAGCTTACCCCGAAAGCTCACGGCGGTTGTTTCGTATTGGCGGCGTAACTCTCAGCAATCCAGCGAAACACGGTGTCGTCGTCAGATCGAATCAAACTACCGAACGGCAAGGAGGTCTGTATGTCCGGATACCGTAAAGCTTTGCTTTGGCTGGCGACGCACGTAGCCGCCGGGGTACTTGGTCTTCAAACTGCCGCGGCGCAGTGCCAGAACATGGGCTTTGGGATCAACCAAGTCTGCGTCGAACTGGGTGCGTGCCTACTTCAAGGTGTGCACCCAGATGGTCTGCTACGAGACTCCTGGTTGCTTCAATCCCGTTAGCGTGCTGGAATGCAATTGGTTTGGTTGCAACTTTGTAACCTCATGCAGCTATTTCTGCGGCTAGACAAGAGGAGCAGCATCATGACCCTAACTCTTCTCTCGAAAGGCAAACTTCAATTTACGGCGCTATTAATCGGCGCCATTGCGACATTCTACGCCGCAAGATATCTACGGGTAGTTCAAATGGCGAATGCTCAGGTCACTGCCGCGCCATTCTTCCTGGAACTCATGATCAGCCAGCCTAGCCCGGACGGAACGCTGGTTCCGTTCAGGCGTATGGCTTTGGCCCGCCGGTCGGACGGAACAACGGTATCGATCGAATCCGCCGGTTTTCTCCATTCCGGCCAAACGTCCCGCAAGGTGACCTTCCTCGACGGGCGTTCGCTGAGCATCGTCGATGCGTTGAAAATGAAAAGCACTTGGCCCGTGCAGCGTCCGGAGGTAGTTGCCGCGCTTCGGGCAAGGCTCACATCACCGCAAAAGGATTGCATGCCCCCAAGCGGCCGAGGCCCGCGGCTGCTCGGCATGGAAAAGCTCCACGGCGAGGATGCTGCTGTCATTCAAAGCTCGGAAGGCGGATATCGGCTGACACGGTGGGCGGCGCCGCGACTCGGCTGCGAAACGCTCCAGTATCGTAGCGAAAAGGTGAATCCCGACGGCTCGCTTACTCTCCAGGCCGTCGGCAAGGCGGTCAACTTCACTCTCGGCGAGCCCGACAGCCGCTTGTTTGATTCCGGAGATCAGTATCAGGAGGCGTTACCGTCCGCGATTCAATCCCGATCCCTCGAACAGGCAGGCTTCGAGGAGACGCCGGATCTGAAAGAAAGAGGCGGAAAGATGGATGAGCGCTACCGGCGGCGCTAGACCGAAATCGCTTACGATTCGTGGGAGCTGTTTCCTTTCGGGGCGCCCGCTGCCTCTCGGATCACCGACATCACCACCGTCTTCGCCGCCATCTTACAGGTCCTGTGCGGCGATGCGGTGATCGCCGGATCTGCCGTCTCGTCAATCAGACGCGAAAAGAAATCTCGGGCGCCGGGATGAAGGATGTCCTCTCCCCGCCCGCGCGGCAACAAGGGACAGACCGGGGAGGAGCGCGACGATCTATCGCCTCTCGGCACCCCGGTTGATATAATTGCGGTCACAGGATGGTTAACAAGCCCGGGTCAAGATTGACGGCGGCTTTGGCATACGTTCTCATCGCATGCGCCCTGCTTGTTGCTGTCACCCTGGCCTATGGCATTCATGCGCACGGTGTCGCCCACTGCTGCCCGCTTTGCCATTTCCGGCAGATTCCATACATTGAAGCGGCCCGCGTCCCTCGCATCCCGCCTCCGGTAGCCCAAGAGGCCCAGCCGGTATTGAAACAAGCGGGAATCACAGCCGAGCCGGTGGTGACCACCGCATTTGGCCGTGCTCCTCCCAGTTGCTGACATTTTCAAGCAATCCGAAATTGCAGCATATGGTTCAAAGGAGCAAGGAATGTGTGGAAGTGCGAAATAATCGCGCTCGCCGCGTGTGCGGCGATGCTACAGCCTGGCTGTAACCGCGAAAAGGCAGTCACCTACGCCGCCACGACGCAACCCGCGCCGGAACAGGCGGGCTTGTTTACCGTGAGCCGCGAGCAACTCGGCCGGTTGAGCATCTCCACTCCGCGGAGAGCCAACTGGAGCATCACCGTTCACACCACCGGGACGGTCGACTGGGACGCCGACCACACGACGCAGGTGATTACCCAGGTGAGCGGACCCATCTCCCGCATCCTCGTGGACACCGGAGCCATGGTCCGCGGCGGCGATGCGCTCCTGTACGTCTCGAGCCCGGATGTCTCGGCTGCCATTGCCGCCTACAAGAAGGCGCGCAATCAGCGCGATTTAGCCAGACGGTCGCTCGACCGCAACAAGGAACTCCTCGACCGCGGCGCCATCGCCGAGAAAGACCTCGAGGCGGTCCAAGCCGCCTACAACGACACCGCTACGGACGTCCAAAACAGCCTGCAGGCGCTCAGGATTTTCGGCATCAGCAAGCAGGACCTCGATCAGGCGGAACAACAGGGGGCCTCCATCAACCCCGAACTCCCCGTGCGTTCTCCCATTGCGGGAACGGTAGTCCAGAAACTGATATCGCCCGGCCAGTTGGTGCAGGCTGGCCAGACCACGTGTTTTCTTGTGAGCGATGTCTCCACCGTCTGGGTGCAGGGTCATATCTTTGACCGCGACCTCCCGTCGGTGCGCGTAGGCGACCTCGTGGATGAGTTCAATGCATCCATCCCACAGCCATTCCACGGCGTGGTTTCCTATATCGGCGCCATGGTCGACGCTCCCACGCGAACTACCCCGGTGCGCATTGTCACTCCGAATCCGCGAGGCTTGCTCAAGAAAGACACGTTCGTCGAGGCGGTCATCCACACGAGAACGAAAAAGAACATCCTCGTCGTTCCGGTCTCCGCCGTGATGCGGACCACGGAGAACGAACCGTTCGTCTATGTAGAAGTGCAACCCGGGCAATTCGCGCGGCGGTTGATCACCACCGGCGAGCAGCAGAACGGCAAAGTCGAAGTATTGAGCGGACTCGAGGATGACGAAAAGATTGTTGCCGAAGGCAGCCTGTTCCTACAGTTCGCGGAAAGCAATCGCTGAGCACCGGCCATGATTGAGCGCCTTGTCTCCTTCGCCCTCTCCCAACGGTTCCTCATCGTCATCGCATCGCTGATGGTGATGGCATGGGGCGCCATCTCGTTCCGGAAACTGCCCGTCGACGCCTATCCCGACCTTTCGCCGCCGCACGTCGAAATCATTTCGCAATGGCCGGGGCACGCGGCCGAAGAGGTGGAGAGGCTGGTGACCATTCCGATTGAAATCGAAATGAACGGAATTCCGCGCCTCGATTCGCTGCGGTCTATCTCCCTTTACGGCCTCTCCTCGGTTCAGATGAACTTCGATTTCGCCGCCGATCCGTATTTCGTTCGCGAACAGGCCTTCGAGCGAGTTTCGAGCGCCGCCGTTCCAAGCGGCGTTACCCCGAGCCTCTCCCCTCTCTTCAGCCCGAGCGGCCTCATCTATCGCTACGTTCTGCAAAGCCCTGACCGCACTCCGCAGGAGTTGAAGACCATCGACGATTGGGTGGTCAACCGGAAATTCCGCGCCGTCTCCGGTGTCGCCGATGACTCCGGGCTCGGCGGCGCCACCATGCAGTACCAGGTATTGCTCGATCCGAACAAGCTATTTTCCTACGGCATCACGGTGCCTCAGGTCGTCCAGCAGTTGAGCGGCAATAACGCGAATGCCGGCGGCGGCTTCATCTCCCAGGGCGGGCAGTTTTACTACATCCGCGGTCTCGGCCTGGTGCGGGATACGAAAGATATCGGCAACATCGTGCTCGCCGTTCACAACGGTATTCCCGTCTACGTCCGCGATGTAGCCGAGGTGCGCATCGGCCATGCCGTTCGTCTCGGCCAGTTCGGATTCATGCGGCAGGACGAAGCGGTGGAAGGCGTGATCCTCATGCGCGTCGGGGAGCAGGCGCAGGTGGTTCTCGACCGGCTCGAGAAGGTGACGGATGATCTCAACAGGAACGTCCTGCCGCCCGACGTGAAGGTGCATGCCTACTACGATCGCCACGATCTCATCGACGAAACCACGCGCACGGTGGAACGGAATCTCCTCCGCGGCATGCTGCTGGTGCTGGTGATTCTCGGCATTATGCTCCTCAATTTGCGCAGCGCGCTCATCGTGGCCGCCGCGATTCCGTTCGCGCTCCTGTTCTCCTTCATCTGTCTCGACTGGCGGCACATTCCCGCCAATTTGCTGTCCATCGGGGCGATCGACTTCGGAATTATTGTCGACGGCGCTGTCGTCATGGTGGAGAACATTTTCCGGGAAATGGCGCGGCGTCATGGTCAGGATTACAGCGTTACGGAGGTGATCCGCATGGCCGCGAAGGACGTGGAGCGGCCCATCTTCTATGCGATTGCCGTCATCATTGCGGGGTATATTCCCATCTACGTTCTCGCCGGTCCTTCCGGCAGGCTCTTCCAGCCGATGGCCGACACCATGTCGTTCGCCCTGCTCGGGTCTCTGCTGTGCACGTTGACGCTGTTGCCGGTTCTCTGCGCCTATTTTCTGCGCCGCGGTGTGCGCGAGCCGCGCGCTCGCCTGTTTTCATGGATCCAGTCGATGTACGGCGCCGTGCTCGGACTTTGCCTGCGCTTTCGCGCGCTCACCGTAGCCGTCTGTCTGGCTATCTTCGGAGCCTCCCTCCTGCTGATTCCTCTCATCGGCGGCGAATTCATGCCTCACCTCGATGAAGGCGCTCTTTGGGTTCGCGCCACCACTCCCTACACCATCTCGTTCGATGAGGCGGCGAAACTCTCGCCGCAAATCCGCAACATCCTTCTGAGTTTTCCGCAAACCGGCGTCGTCGCCAACGAACTTGGGCGCCCTGATGACGGCACGGATCCCACAGGCTTCTTCAACAACGAATTCTTCGTTTCCCTCAAGCCCTATGACCATCCGGTCTGGAAGACCGGCTCCATCCGCAACAAGCAGGAACTTATCAAAGCGATTCAGCAGAAACTTGCTTCGTTTCCAGGCATCATCTTCAATTACACGCAGCCGGCCGAGGACGCCGTCGATGAAGCGGAGACCGGCCTCAAGAGTTCCCTCGCCGTCAAGATCTTCGGAACCGATCTCGCGACGCTCGATTCGAAAGCCCGGCAGGTGAAAGACCATCTCTCTCAGGTCCGCGGCATTACGGGCATCACTGTGGTCCGCGAACTGGGGCAGCCCAGCCTCATCATTCACCCGGACCGTGACAAAATCGCCCGCTATGGCCTCAACGTCGGCGACATCAATACCCTCATCGAGACCGCCATCGGCGGGACAGCGGCCACCCAGGTCATCCAGGGAGAACGCCAGTTTGACCTCCAGGTGCGCATGCAGGAACCTTTCCGTAAGGACATCGACTCGATCAAAAACCTGCTCATCGCTACCTCGGATGGGAATCATCTCCCGCTCAGCCAGTTCGCTGATGTCTCGGTGGAAAACGGCGCTTCGTTCATCTACCGTGAAGCAAACTCCCGCTACATTGGAATTCAGTTCAGCGTGGAAGGCCGCGACCTTGCCGGAGCCGTGGGCGAAGCCCGCCGCAAAGTCGAACAGGGTGTGCCGTTGCCCATGGGGTACCGCTACGACTGGGGTGGAGAATACAAGGACTACCTTGCCTCGCGCGAACAGATGAACGTGATTCTGCCCTTGACTGTCCTATTGATCCTCCTCATTCTCTTCGCGCTGTATGGCAACCTGAAATTCCCGCTCATCATCTTCTTCAGCGTCCTTGTGACGGAACCCGTCGGCGGCCTGCTCGCGCTCTGGATCACGGGCGCCAACTTCAGCGTCAGTTCGATGCTGGGGTTCGTCGCATTGATGGGTGTCGCCGTGCAGACCAGTGTCATTCTCTAGTCCTTCATCAATAAGCTCCGGGCGGAGGGGGTTGACATCTCGCGCGCTACCATGGAGGCTTCCCTCCTTCGCCTGCGGCCCATCATGATGACGGCGCTGGTGGCCTGCCTCGGCATGATCCCCGCCGCCATGTCCACGGGCATCGGCAGCGATTCGCAAAAACCGTTCGCCATCGTCATCGTGGGCGGCCTCATATCCCGCCTGCTGCTGTCGATCTTCCTCTCTCCCGTTCTCTACTCGCTGGCCGCCCGCGACGGCGATACGCTCCGGGTCTGAGCTTCGCGCCTACGGGATGACGTCGCGTCCCACGGCCATATTCAACTGATTGGCGGCAATGAGATACGCCCCGATCAGATTGAGGTAGTTCACCTGCAAGGCGCGGTAATCATTCTGCGCCTGCAGAAAGTCGAGCAGCGAAGCGGCGCCGCGCCTGTAGGCGAACGAGATGATCTCCCGTACCTCTGTCGCCTTGGGAAGATACTCACTCTTATACGGACGCAGTAAAGCCAGGTTGCCGTTCAGCGCGGCGTAGGCGGACTCGACATCGCCATAGACCTGCGCCTCCACGGCATCCCGAAGCCTTTCACTGCGCCGGATATCGAGGTCCGTTCGCGCCTTCTCCCCCTGATTGCGGTCAAACACCCGCAGCGGAATGCTCACGCTCACCCCGAAGTAGTGCGGCAATGGCGGATTGCGCGCGTAGTCCATCCCAAACACCGGGTCCGTCGACCCGTTGGCCACGGCGAGTTTATGATCGGTCCGTGCTTTATCCACGGATTCGAGCGCCGCCCGGAGGTCCGGCCGCGCCGCGACGGCGCTCCTCCGCAGTTCAGCGAGAGGCGGCAACTGGTCCTGGAAGTCGAAGACGCCGGTTACATCGAACTGGTCGAGCGGGGTATGGTCGTTGAGCAGTGTGAGGAGTTGGATCTTCGCCGTCCGTAGATTTACTTCCGCCATCTGGACATCGGCTTCGAACTGTACGCGCTGCAATTGCAGCCGGTAGAGATCCACCTTTGACAAATCGCCCGAGTCGCGCCGCTGCTGGCTGATCTTCAGCACATTGTCATAGTAGTCGCGGTTCTGTTTGGCAATGGCGAGCACCGCCTTGGCCTGCAGGGTCTGGGAGAAAGCGTTGTGCAGGTTGAACAGTAAAGTGCGCTCCAGGTCCTGCTGCTGCGAAACAGCCACGGTGGTGGCCTTCCGCGCGCTCTCCAACCGCAGTTCCCGCTTGTGGCGCCGTTCGTGGAGGTAGTCAAAGGATACGAACGGCAGTGCAAAGCCGAACGGCCGGTAGGGATTCGTCGAAAAAGGGTCGATCTGGTCCACCATGAACGTGAGATTCGGATTCGGGCGGAGAAATGCCGACACCTCCTGCGAGCGCGATTCTTCAATCCCGATCTCGCCCGCCCGCAATACCGGGTTGGAAGCCTCGAACTTGTCACGAATCTGCTGCCAGGTGAAGGCGTTCTGCGCCGCCGTAACCTGGGGAAAACAAGACAAAACGCTGATCACGGCGAAAAGGCGCCGGAAAAAACGGAACATAGAACTCTCCACGTTCAGTATGAACCGTTTCCAGCTTCCACCCGGCCCCCTGCCGACAACGACAGCCAGACGCCCTGATCGGGTGGTCCCATGGCAGCCCGTGTTGACCAGGCCGCCCCAAACCGCTAAGAATTGAAGAACCGGCGGAGCCGCTTCCACCTTGTCAGATCCGTCGCGGATCTGGCTGGTCAATCCGACGGCGGGAAAATCTGAATGCGCTCGTGGTTCTTTCTCTTCTGCTGCAATCTCATGTGGGCGATGCAGTTCACCTGCATCAAACTGGTGCAGGACCAGGTGGGCCCGATGTTCACCGTGTGGGGACCGATGACGCTTGCCATGCTCATGCTGATTCCCTTCGTGATTCGTGAAGAAGCCCCCACCGGAAAAGTGCGTCCCCTCGAAGTGGCGCGGATCTACTTCGTCCTGGCGGCGTTTGGCGTCTTCCCGGCGCAAGTGATGATGACGTGGGGAACCCGCCTGTCGCTGGCAAGCAACGCCGCTCTCATCAATTTGACGCTCCCCGTCGCCACGGCGATGTTCGCGGTGATCTTTCTCCGCGAACGCATGACCCTGATCCGCTGCGTCAGCTTTGCCGTCGCCATAGCCGGAGTGCTGCTGTGTTCGGGAATCGACTTCCGCAGCCTCAGCTTTGGAAGCTCCTACCTCTCCGGGAACCTCCTGATCTTCGCCGCCACCCTCGGAGCCGCGTTCTACAACTCCTACGGCAAGAAAGCTCTCGCCTTCCACTCGCCGATGAGGATGCTGTTCTGGACTTACGTGGCGCTCTGCTCGATGATGGCCCCCATTGTCCTCATCGAAGAACACGATGTCTTCCTCCGCATCCCCCGGTTCACCCTCCAGACCTGGATCGGCATGGGATTGCTGGTCTTCTTCCATAACTACCTTTCGATGATCCTGTTCTTGAAGGCGCTAAAAAACCTCGACGCCATTCAAGCCGCGTTATCCAACTACCTCATCACCTTCTTCGGCCTTCCCATCGCCGCCATCTGGCTGCATGAGAAGC
>JADLBG010000445.1 GCA_020847895.1 Bryobacterales bacterium | reverse complement strand
GCATGCGGAGTATAAGAAGCGCGTCCTGGAACTCGAGGAGAAATCCCATCCCACAACGGAGGAGATGCTCGAAGAAGCCAGGCTGAAGAAGCTGAAACTTCAACTCAAAGACCAGATTACAGAGATGCTGAACCGCTACCATGCGGAGCATCAGGTCGTCTAGGGTCGCATCAGAGACGCTGATTCCATAAGGAAGCCCGATTCGGTGAAGCGCCGGGTCGGGCTTCTTTTTGTCCGCAAACGTGGCGACAAGTGCCTGCCGGGTTACTGATGCCGCCGGAAGATGTTCACCTTCCTTCCAAGATTGATCCAGAATCCGGGCGGCCGCTTTGGCACCGCGGGTGGCGTGAGGACCGCCGCCGGGGGGGCGAGAGACGAAGTGGTGATGCGGGGCGCGGGTGGAAGGTCGCTGGTGGCGGGGGGACGGTGGCGGGGAGCCATCTTCGCGGCCACGGGTTTCGCTGCCCGGGGCTTAGACCTCGGCATTGGGGCAGGAGTGGGTTCCGGTTCCTTTGGCGCAGAGCGCGGCGCCAAGTCAGGATTCTCTTCCGTCTTGCTCTTCTCGAACCCTTCGGGCGGCGGCACGGGCGGCGGCGGGGGACGCAGGGGAATTGTCAATGCGGGCTCTTCATTGCCTTTTCGTAGTCCCGGACTTCCCAAGGCCAGCGCTACGAATAGCGCCGCTATCAGGGAAAAGGCCGCCGCTGTCCATACGTTCGCCGAAGCCCACCACCCGCGCTCAGGCTGTGCCGAATCCGGAACCAGCGCAACCAGGAAATCCGCAGCCGAGGAAAACCGCCGTGCCGGGTCCTTCTCGAGCGCTCGCAGCAGGGCGGCGTCGAGGTGTGGGGGAAGATCCGCCCTGCGGTGGGAAGGCGGTATGGGGCGCGTTTCCGCATGCGCCAGCATCAGGTCGAACGGTGAATCGCCCTCGAAAGGCCGTTCCGTGGTGAACAACTCATAGAGCACCGCGGCTGTCGAGTAGATATCCGCCCGAAAATCCACATCCGCCGACGACTTGATCTGCTCCGGAGCGGTGTAGTGGATCGAGCCCATCATGATCCCCGATTGCGTGATCCGCCGGTCGCCGGGCTTCTTGGCAAGTCCGAAATCGGTCAATTTGATCCGGCCTTTCGGCGTCACCAGGATGTTTGCCGGCGAGATGTCCCGATGCACCACCCCGTTTTGATGGGCATGGATCAAGGCCCGAAGAATCTGGCCGGCATAGGAGAGCGCCGTGAAGTACTCCACCCGGCCCTGATCCATCGTCTGCCGCAGCGATTCGCCTTCAATGAACTCCATCACCAGCAGCAGATCGTCCTGGTGCCAGAAGGCCGTATGGACCGCCGCGATTCCCGGATGGTTCAGCTTTGCCTGCAGCATTGCTTCGCGGACAATTCTCTGCGCCCGCTCTTCGTCCACAATGGTTCCGTAGAATACTTTGATCGCCTCGGTTCGGCGTGTGATGCGGTGTTCCACCCGAAACACGTCCCCGCTTGCCCCTGAACCGAGGTGGCTCAGGATGCGGTATTCACCGATTTGCTGGCCGGCCTGATATCTCACGTTACTTCAGGAAGAGCGTGAAGGCGAGCAGGATGATAATCACCACGAAGGCGACGGTGAGCCAGAAGAAAGCCTGGTCGTTTGTGGGCGCTGCCTGGGCGAGGGCATGTCCGGCGGCGGGTACTGTCTGCTTTGGCGCCGGGGTCAGCGTTGGCGCCGCGACGGTATGTACCTCCGTCACGCCGTCGGGCCGATGCAGCGCCTCGGTTAAAGCTGCTGAAAAGGCGGTAGCGGAGCGGTAGCGGTCTTCCGGTTTCTTTGCCATCGCGCGGCCTACCACCCCGCTCCAGAATCCAGGAAGGTTGCGGTTGACGGTGGCCACGGGCGTAGCCTCCCGCTGCATATGCGCGAGCATCACGTCGAATTGGCTGGTCGCCTGGAACGGTTTCTGCCCGCAGAGCATTTCATAAAGAACGCATCCGGCCGAGTAGATGTCTGACCGGGAATCGAGGGAGGCCGTTCCTTTCACCTGTTCCGGCGAAATGTAGTGGACGGGTCCGATGGCGGTTCCGACTTGGGTGAGGTTCATTTCTCCTTTGGCTTTTGCCATGGCGAACCCTCCCAATTTCACTTCCTCACCTGGGAGAATATAGATATTTTCCGGCGAGACCTCGCGGTGTACCACATTCTGGGAGTGGGCGTGTTGAAGGGCCGCGAGTACCTGGTTCATCACCGAAACTGCCTGGTGTAGCGGGAGAGGGCCTGACGCGAGAAGGTCGGCAAGCGTGGACCCTTCCACGAGTTCCGTAGTCATGATCACCATGCCGTCAATCTGGGCCGCATGGTGAAAGGTGACGATGTTCGGGTGCAGCAGCCGGGCGTGCACCTTGATCTCGCGGAAAAAGCGCTCCAGTGCCTCTGCATCTTGTTGCAGTGATTCGGGTAACACTTTCAGCGCTTCCAGGCGCTGCGCCACTGTGTTGCGTACCCGGTAGACGACCTCCTTCTTCGACATGGAGTGAATGTCGAGAATCTCGTAGTCGCCCAATCGGGTTCCGGTTTCGAGCATACGCGAAAGTCTCCTGCCAACCCTTGACGGATTGAGTCGGGGTAGTCATCCATCGGCAGTTTGAGGGGCGGGGTTTAGGGCTGTTCTCCGTATCGGCGCCCCCTCTGGCAACCGAGGACGCCCGTTTGTGCCAATCCATCCGGCGAGAATTCGAGCCTGTGCCATCCGGCTCATTACTTTCGGTTTATCACGGCATCCCGGATTCTCTGAAAGGCGTCCGGAAAGCTCAACTGCTCGCCCTGCCAGGTATAGTCCATCAGTCCGTCGATGGCGGTCCAGGTGGTGTGATACCGGACGTAGATATCCCTTTCGCCCGGGTTCCCCCAACTGCCATCCGTATTCTGGCGGTCCAGCAGAAACTTGATCCCTTCCCGGATAAGGTCGTCGGAATCGGAAAGACCGAAGGACCTGAGTGTATCCATGAATTCACCAGTGGTCTCCACATCTCGAGCGGCCAGATTCCTCCGGAAATGCGACTCCAGGAACCGGTATTCTTCAGGGAACCACTCCTTTCGCAACCGGTACCGGCTGTAGCCGTTGAATGTGTACACAATGTGGGTGATGGCGTAGGCGACGGAGTAGAATGATGCCTTCCCAGCGCCGTGTTGTCCGGGGTATGGGCGCAACGAGGGTATCCATCGGGCGACGTCTCCGAAGTGCGCACCCAGACGGACTCCGTACACGTCCCCAAAATACGTGGTCAGAAGCGCGTCGAGGAGAATGTCGTAAGGGTCCAGCATCTGGAGCGCGGTTCCGCAGGTCCGGCAGGTTCCTCGACCCCGCGGATTATTGCTCCCGCATCGCTTACATCGTTTGGGCAAGTCTGTGGGCACAGGCTCCCGCACCGGATCGAACAGGAGGAAGTCTTCCGGGCGAAAGTGCTCAGCCGCCCGCCGGACTTCTTCGCGAAATCCCATATTCCGGAATCCCAGGGAATCGGCGGTGTAGCCGCCGTAGGCGTAATCCGCCACGTCATCCGCACTCGCCGCCCCCGGAACATGCGGATTCTGAAGCCGCCACCGCTGGGCCCCCTCGATAGCCATCCCGCGGGCGATTCGCCTGACCTCAGGATCGGCGGCTACTTCGGAGGTGCTGTAGAAGCACCAGATGAGGTCAGTTCCATTGACGGCGAAAGATCGAGGATTGCGGGCGACTTCTCCCAGAAAGTGCAGTCCCCGAACAACGGCGCTATGACGACCTTCATGCGTATATCGTGCACCCGGCCAAAGGGGGTGGCCAAGAGGCAACCGCAGAAGAATCGCCGCGGCAAGGAATGGAGAAATGACGAGCAGGGACCCCCATGGACGATTGTGCAAATTTATCATCGCCTGTTCACTCCCGCTCCTGAATTCAACTTAGCGAACGGTGAAGTGAGAGAGACCATGAGAACCCCGCGGGCCGCGTTGATGTACAATAAGCGATAAACAAGACACGAAAATACTTGTCCATGCTTCAACAAGTTCTACGAGGAGTCTTATCGATTATGAGGTCTGGTTTCGCTGCTGGAATCCTTGGGATTCTTCTTTCTCTCTGCACGCCGTCGTTCGCGCAAAACGTCACAGGCGCGATCGTCGGCAACATCAAGGACATTTCGGGCGCCGCGGTTCCCGCGGCATCCGTCACGGTGATCAACCAAAACACGAATATTGAATACAAGGCCGTGGTGAGCGACTCGGGAGAGTACACCGTTTCCAACCTGCCCTCGGGCAACTACACGGTAAGAACGCAATTGGAAGGTTTCAAGCCGAGTATCGTGAGAGACGTGGTTC
>JADLBG010000444.1 GCA_020847895.1 Bryobacterales bacterium | reverse complement strand
TGGGGCTGAGCAATGAACATTTCCCTGGGATTTATCGAGCGGCCGATTGCGACAAGCCTGTTAATGGCGGCAATCACCTTGTTCGGAACGGTGGCCTACCGGTCGCTGGCCGTCAGTGACCTGCCGAACGTGGACTTTCCCACGCTGCTGGTAACGGCGCAACTGCCGGGCGCCAGTCCGGAAACAATGGCGTCATCGGTGGCGACGCCGCTCGAGAACCAGTTCTCCATGATCGCCGGACTGCAGTCGATGAGTTCGATGAACTCCCTGGGCTCGACGCAAATCACGCTGGAATTCGACCTCAGCCGTAATCTCGACGGGGCGGCCGTGGACGTGCAGGGAGCGATTACGCAGGCCTCGCGCCTGCTTCCTCAAGGCATGCCGACACCGCCTACGTTCGCCAAGGTGAACCCCGCCGATCAGCCCATTTTGTATCTGGCGATGACCAGCCGGACGGTACCGCTGTGGACGCTCGATGAATATGCCGAAACGCGAGTGGCGCAGCGGATTTCGATGGTCAACGGCGTGGCTCAGGTGCAGGTGCTGGGCGCGCAGAAATACGCGGTTCACATCCAGATGGATCCCCATTCGCTCGCCGCGCGCCAGGTGGGGTTGAACGAGGTGGAAACCGCGCTCAAGAGCTGGAATGTCAATCTGCCCACAGGCACCATCAACGGGCCGCGGCGCGCCTTCACGCTGCAGGCCACCGGCCAGTTGACCAGCGCCGATGAATACAAGCCGCTGATTGTTGCTTACCGTAAGGGTTCACCGGTGCGGCTCGAGGAGTTGGGAAAAATTCTGGACGGCGTCGAGGACGACAAGACTGCTTCCTGGCTTTACTCGAAGGACATGGCGGAGCGCGCCATTGTGCTGGGCATCCAGAGGCAACCGGGAACCAACACGATGGAGGTGGCCAACGGCGTGAAGAAGCTCCTGCCGGTGTTCAAGAGCGAGCTTCCGCCGTCCGTCTCAATGAAGGTGCTCTACGACCGGTCGGAAACCATCCGCGAATCCTTTGAGGACGTGAAGTTCACGATGGTGCTCACCCTGGGACTGATCGTGATGGTGATCTTCCTGTTCCTGCGCAATTTCTCAGCCACCATCATCCCCAGCCTGGCGCTGCCGTTTTCCATCATCGGGACATTCGCGGTCATGTACCTGCTGAACTACAGCCTGGACAACCTCTCGATGATGGCATTGATCCTGTCGATCGGCTTTGTGGTGGACGACGCCATTGTGATGCTGGAAAACATCGTCCGGCACCTCGAGATGGGCGAGAGCCCGATGCGGGCGGCGGTGGAAGGGTCGAAAGAGATCGGATTCACGATCGTTTCGATGACCCTGTCGCTGGCGGCGGTGTTCATTCCCGTGCTGTTCATGGGCGGCATCCTGGGGCGCCTGTTCAAGGAATTCGCGGTCACCATCTGCGCGGCCATTCTGATATCGGGCGTGGTATCGGTGACGTTGACGCCGATGCTGTGCAGCCGCTTTCTAAAGTCCTCGCACGAGGAGAAACATTCGTGGTTTTACCGCGTCACGGAGCGGTTTTTCGATGGTCTGCTCCGCATGTATGACGTCAGCCTGCAGGCGGCGCTGCGGCATCGCGCCGCGATCATGGTGGTGTTTGTATTCGTGCTCGCCGGGACGGGATACCTGTTCGTCAATATCCCCAAAGGCTTCATTCCCGAGCAGGACACGGATCAGTTGCTGGCCATAACCGAGGCGGCGCAAGGCACTTCGTTTGACCAGATGGTGGAATACCAGAAACACGTTTCCGAAATTGTGCGCCAGGATCCGAACATCGACGCATTTGTTTCAAGCATCGGCGGCGCGACTTCCGTTACGCTGGGAGGCCCCAATTTCGGCCAACTGGTGATCCACCTCAAGCCCCGGCACGAGCGCAAGTTGATGGTGACGGACGTGATGAAGGAGTTGCGGCCCAAACTTGAGGGCATGCCGGGAATGAGGGTCTACCTGCAGAATCCGCCGGTGGTCCGCATTGGCGGGCAGGTGACGAAGAGTCTCTATCAGTTCACTCTGCAGTCTCCGGACAAGCTCACCCTCTACGCCTCGGTTCAAAAACTCGAAGAGGAGTTGCGGCGCCTGCCGGCGTTGCAGGACGTCTCGAGCAGTCTGCTGATTTCGAACCCGGAAGTGCACCTCACCATTGACCGGGATAAGGCGGCGGCCATTCAGGTGAACGCGCAGCAGATTGAGAACTCGCTGTATGACGCCTACGGTCCGCGCTGGGTGTCCACCATCTACTCGCCGGTGAATGAATACAAAGTGCTGCTCGAACTCGAGCCGCACTACCAGAAAGATCCCAAGGCGCTCTCCCTGCTCTACTTCAAATCGGCTACCGGCGGCCTGATTCCACTGGACACTTTGGCCACCCAGACGATCCACGTGGGGGCGCAGACCATCGGTCATTTCGGGCAATTGCCGGCGGTGACGGTTTCCTTTGACGTGAAGCCGGGCCATTCGCTGGGCTCCGCGGTGCAGGAGGTGCAGGACACGGCCGACCGTCTGCTGCCGGATTCGATCAGCACAGCCTTCCAGGGCGAGGCGCAGGCCTTCCGCAACTCCCTGGGCAATCTTTGGGTCCTGATGGTGATCGCGATCATGGTGGTGTACATCGTGCTGGGAATCCTGTACGAAAGCTACATTCACCCGATGACCATTCTCTCCGGACTGCCCTCGGCGGGGTTCGGCGCGCTGCTGACGCTGTACTTCTTCGGGATGGATCTCAACATTTACGCTTTCGTCGGCCTGATCATGCTGATCGGCATTGTGGAGAAGAACGCCATCATGCAGATCGACTTCGCGCTGGAAGCCGAGCGTGGCGGGATGAGCCCGGCGGAGGCGATCTATCAGGGGTGTCTGATCCGTTTCCGCCCGATCATGATGACGACCATGGCGGCATTGCTGGGAGCCATTCCGATCGCGCTCGGCTATGGCGCGGGCGGCGAGGCAAGACAGCCGCTGGGATTGGTGGTGGTAGGCGGACTGCTGTTTTCCCAATTGGTGACGCTGTACTTGACGCCGGTGTTCTACATCCTGCTGGGCAACCTGCATTCGCGGCAGTCGAAGCGGAAAAAGAAGGAGATGGAGTCACCTACGTCGGCGGTGGCGGAAGTGCGGTAAGAGGCTGCAAAAGGTACACGGGCTCGTCATCGGTTCTCGCTGGGCGAAAGGCCCGCGCTCGTTGCTTCTGGTGATCAGGTTCTTGAGATCCGTTCCAAGCCCGGCCAGCGGTCGAAGTCCCGGTCGAAGCTAAAGATCGTTTTGATCGAGTAGCGCTCCATCACCGCAATGTGGAGCGCATCGCGTGCGCTCTGCCTTCCGTTTCCGGAGAGAATCGCCGCCGCACGCACTGCATCCTCACGTTCAATCGGGAGTACCTCATCCGCGACGCTCAACAGAACTTTGATCGTGGGAGCAATTGCCTCCCTCCGTTCAATAGAAGATCACCTCTGATAGCCCCGTTCGATCTCCCGATTCATTTCCTCCACGCCGGCTGTGGGAAAGGAGTACAGGGCGGCTTCCCGGATCGAAGCGAGTTTAGCCGCCGGGCTCTTCGTGGGCCGGAGGGATTCCACTTCGCGCAGGGCCCGGCGCACATACTCCCCCACAGTGAGATTCTCACTCTTGGCCTGGCGCTGGATAGACGCCATTTCCTCATCAGAGATAAGAGCTTGAAGCCGCTTGCTCATGATATGAGTGTCTCATGCTCGATCTGTGAGCCTTATTCGAAACGCGCACGATCGGGAGCCGCGCTATCCCACAACGCACGCACGCTCGCAGTTTCAATGAGTTGCAATCGGCGTTGCTGCACGCCGCCGGCGAGTTCATCGCTCACTGTTGAAGTCCGGTGTTTGCCCACCATCCTCACATGCGCGCGCGGCGGAAGACAGACTCCGCCTGGAGCATGGAGGCCAGACACCCTCCAACCGGGACATAGATAGGCGTTTGGTTCGGCTGGTCAGCCGGTAGCGGCCAGTTCAGTTCCCGTTACGGGGTGTTGAATGACCGGATGAGGAACACCGCCATCTGTCCGAGAGTGTTCGGATCATTCACGCAGTAATTCGTCGTGGTGCAGCCATTGGTGATGCCGAGGTCCCGCATCTTCTGGATGTAGGGGAAGAAGATGTTGTTGCTCTGGGCATCGAGGAAGTAGGGCGTGGCGTTGTAAGTGAAATTCTTCGGTGAGTTGACGCCGAGTTTGCCGCGAATGAGGAAGACCGCCATCTGGCCGCGAGTGACGGGATCGGCGGGGCAGTAGGTGGTGGTTGTGCAGCCATCCGTGATGCCGAGTTCCTTCATCTTCTGGATGTATTTGAACTGCGGGTGGGTGGCCGGCACGTCGGTGAAGAGCGGGCTCTGGGAATAGGGGAACACCTCGCCGAGCATGGAGCGGATGACGAGTTCAGCCATGGTTCCGCGAGTAGTGACGTCATTGATGCAGAAGATGGATGGCGCGCAGCCGTTCGAGGTTCCATAGCGGTTGAGCAGAGTGATGAAGTCGAAGAAGATATTCGACGGGTCGACGTCATTGAATACCTGCACGACGCCCACGCCGTGCTGCGCGACCTGGACAAGCTGGCCCATGACGTTGATGGAGGCGGTCCGCGGGAACTGGGTGGTGTTGGCCTGGATGGTGAACTGGAAGCTTCCGTTTCCGGTGCCCGAGGGCGGACCGGTGATGGAGAGGAAAGGATCGATGAACGCGCCCGAAAGGGCGGCGTTCCAGAAGCAGCCGGACGCGGCGGCGACGTTGACGGTGAAGGTTCCGCCCGCCGCCTCGGCAGTGATCGCCTGCGGGCTCAACGTATAGTTGCTGCCGCAAGTGGTGGGCGAGTAGGAGGCGGTTACGGATTTCGGCTGATCCATGACGAGGGACTGTGGGTTGGTAGTGCCGGTGAGGGCTCCGGACCAGCCGGTGAACGTAGCTCCGGCGGCGGGGGAAGCAGTGAGTTGGACGGCGGCGCCGGTGGGGTAATAGCCATCAGCGGAGGCCGGGGAAGCGAGGATAGCGCCGGTCCCGGCGGGGCTGGTGATGGTGGTGAGGAGGTAAGAGGTGCTGAAACCGGCGGTGAGGGCGACAACGCCGGCGGCGGGCGCGGTGACCTGGTGGGTTTGCGCCAGACCGTCGCTCCAGGCGGTGAAGTTGTAGTGAATGCCGCCGGAGCCTTGAGGCGAGGGCACGCCTACCTGGTGAGCGCTGCCGGGGGCGAACTGGAAGGTGGCCGGGGTGGTGTAGGCTGTGCCATCGACTAGGACCTGGAGCCCGGCGGGGGAAGTGGAGAAGGTGAGGGATGCCGGAGGCATGGCGGCCTGATTGATGGTGTAGGTGAGTGAGATATTGCCGCCGGCGACGGTGATCATCCCCGAGCGCGGCGATGTGGCCGGGTTGGCGTCGACCTGATAATTGACGGTGCTGCCGCCCGAGCCGGCGCCGCCGGAAATGACAGTGATCCAGGAGGCATTGCTGGTGGCGCTATACCCGCAGGCGGCGCCGGTGTTGACCCCGAAACTGCCGGTGCCCGCGCCGCCTCCGGTATCGATGGTGGAGCCGGTGAGGCTGTAGACGCAGGAGAATGTGGCGGTGACGTTGCGGGGAGAGGACATGGAGAGGCTCTGGGGGGAGGTGATTCCCGTGAGGTCGCCGTTGAATCCGGCAAAGGCATAGCCCGCGGCGGCGGTGGCGGACACGGAGACTGAGGCGCTCGAGGCGTAGTA
The DNA here is from genome assembly GCA_020847895.1 of Bryobacterales bacterium. Classification (GTDB taxonomy): domain Bacteria; phylum Acidobacteriota; class Terriglobia; order Bryobacterales; family Bryobacteraceae; genus CADEFT01. Next base: position 754 of record JADLBG010000444.1, on the reverse strand, counting down.
GCCGTCGGCTGACGAGGGGGAGGCAGCGGCCGTGCCGGCTCCGGCAGGCGAGGCGGTGAGGTTCAGGAAGTTTTGCACGGAGTAGGTGGCCGTGTACGTTGTGTTGGCCGAGGGCGCGGTGACATTCTGCGTTTGGGCGCCGCCCTGGCTCCAGGAGGAGAAGATGTTTCGAGTGGATCCGTTGCCTTGCGGCGTGGGGGCGGACAGCGAATGGGTGGAGCCCGGGGTCCAGCCGAAGTAACGGGGGCTGGGCGCGGTGATTCCATCGACAGTGACGTTCAATCCCGCGGGGTTGGTAGTGACGGTGAAGGTGAGCGGGGTGCCTTCAATCAGCTTGGCGACGAAGGCGTCATAGGAACCCTGGAGGGAGGATTGGTAGGCGGATGCGGTGGGGAAGTCGGGGCCCTGCGTCGAGCCCGCCACGTAGACCGCGCCATTGGGGTCGACGGCGACGCCGTTGGACTGGTCGTCACTGGTTCCGCCGAGATAGGTGGAGTAGGAAAGCGCGTTACCCGCTGAGGTGAACCGGGTGGCGAAGGCGCCCTGGTTGCGGCCGTTGTAATAGGCGGCCGAAGAGCCGAGGGTGGGGAAGTTGGACGATGCGGTGTAGCCGCTCACCGAGGGCTGGTTGTTCGCGTCGACGGCGACGCTGGTGATGAGGTCTTCGCCGTTCCCGCCGAGGAAGGTCGAGTAGACCAGAGCGGAGCCGGCGGCATTGAGCTTGGTGAGGAAGCCGTCGAAGACGCCGCCGAAG
>JADLBG010000443.1 GCA_020847895.1 Bryobacterales bacterium | reverse complement strand
GATGCCGACGACGAGGACGAGGACGCCGATGGCATTGAGCCAGCTTCCTCCGATGAGTGCTTCCCATTCGACGCCCTGGAGTCTGCCGCGGAGGCGTTCTTCGATGGTGGGTCCGGCGGGCGCTGGTGTAAGGGCGGCAGCCTCTTGCGCGGTGTAGACCGGATCTTCGGTGACTGGTTCGACGGCGGTCTCGGCGGGCAGGTCCGTTTGGATAATGGGGCCGGGCACGGGCTCCGGGGCTGTTTCGGGTGAAGGTTCGGGGACGGGTGGGGCATGGATGGCGGCGGCTTCGAGTTCGAAGACGCGCCGCGTGAGAAGGCGGATGGATTCATCCTGCCTGTCGAGCGTCCCGCGGAGGGCATTGAGGCGCGAGGCGTGCGCGCGCCACAGGACGATCAGAAGAAGTAGGGCAACCCATTCCATAGAAGACTCAGTTGTCGAGCAGCACCTTCAGCACTCCTTTTTCCGCCGCTCGAGTGAAGGCCTTGGGGGCCTCGCGGAGGGGAAAGCGGTCCTGAATGAGCGGCTGAAGAATGAGCTTCCCCTTGGCCAGCAGTTCGAGGGCGGGCGCGAACCGTCCGCAGCGCGAGCCGATGAGGGAAATTTCATTCACAATGACAGGCGCGGTGTCGATGGAAACTCTGTCATGAACGGTGGATTTCATGATGAGGACGCCGCGCGGCACGGTGAGGGCGATGGCTTGCTCGAGGCCGGCGGAAGAACCGGTGGCTTCGACGACGAAGTCATAGGCGGCTTGCGGGGGACCGGGTGAGGTGAGGTGCGAAGCAACGCCAAGCGGCGAGAGGAGGCGCATCTTTTCCGGGTGTCTGCCGTAGATGTGGACTTGGGCGCCGTGCAGTTGCAGGACCTGGGCGATGAGAAGGCCGAGTTTGCCATCGCCGAGAACGGCGACGGGAGCGGCGTTGGGGATTCGGACCTGATCGAGGATTTCGCAGGCGGCGGCGATGGGTTCGGTGAAGACGGCGTCGAGGAGGGGAACCTGGGGCGGTATTTCGTGGAGATTCTGTTCGGGGAGGGTGAGAAATTCCGCGAAGGCTCCGGGATGGCGGACGATGCCGAGGACGGTACGGTTCGGGCAGTGCCGCCCCAAGCCTTTCGCGCAGAAACTGCAATTTCCGCAGGCGAGATTGATTTCCCCGACGACTTTCTTCCCGAGCCAGTGAGCGTTGTCGCAGGCGACGACTTCGCCCACGAACTCGTGGCCGGGTGTACCGGTGAATCCATAATATCCGCGCTGGAGGTGGAGGTCGGTAGAGCAGATGCCGGCGTGGAGGAGGCGGATGAGGGCATGGCCGGCGGGGCGCGCGGGCCGGGGGACATCGGCGATGGAAACAACCCCGCGTTCGAGGTGGACAGAGATCATGAGCGCTTTCCAGCCGGCAGAATTTAACAGGACGCTTAGCGTAACGGCCCATGACGATTTTACGTCGAATCCTACAATAGGTGTAGTTCTTAATCTATGGCCTTTTTCATTAGCGAAATTTTTTTCATTTTTCTGGTTTTACCGCCGCCGGTTCGCGCCGCGATGCGCGTGGATCTGACGGCTTCGGAGTATTCACCATCTCCGGTGGGGACGGTAGTGTCCTGGGATGCAGCGGTTTCGGGCGCGGCGGATGGGACGCTGTGGTACCGGTTCCGCGCACGAAGAGCGGACGGCGAGTTTCGCGTGGCGAGGGATTACGGTCCGGATTCCACGCTGGTCTGGACCGCGACGGATCGCGAAGGGACGTATGAAATCGAGGTATCGGTGAGGAATCTCTCGACGGGCGAGAGCGCGGAGACAACCGGCAGTTTCGAGATGTCGCCATTGGCAATGGAGGAACAGCCGGTGCTCGCCCGAACGCGGCATCCGCTGGTCTTTCTCTACGGCGCCCCGGCATGTCCGGTGGGCGCGCGGATGAGGGTGGCGTTTCGTGATCCGGAGGGGACGGCACAGTCCACTCCATTCCAGCCATGCCGGAGAAACGAGACTCTGAATTTCGTGATTGCGGGGATGAGGCCGGCGACGGAATACACGGTGCGGCACGTATTGGTGGACGGATCGCGAACGACGGCGGGGCCGGCATTGAAGGCGGTGACGGGCAATGCGGATCCGATTGCCGCTTATACGGTGGTGACGCCTCCGCCGCAGCCGAACCCGGCAGGCGTTCTGTTACAAAGCCCGATCGCCCAGCTTGTCGCGGCCACGGATCTCACCGGGCGGATGGTTTGGTATTACCAGGGCGAGATCGAGACGCTGACCCGCAGTTATACGGGCGGAATCTTCACCGGGTTTACGCAACACGCGAAGGGGGAGGATTCCGAGCAACTGGTGGGTGAATTTGATCTGCTGGGAATCACCACGCGGGTGACGAACGCAGCCCGGATCAACGAGCAACTGGCGGCGATGGGAAAGCGGCCCATTACCGGGTTTCATCATGAGGCGGCGCGGCTGCCGGGCGGACGGATTCTGGCGCTGGCGAATACGGAACAAGTGCTTTCGAACGTGCAGGAGGAGGCTTCGCCGGTGGACGTGCTGGGGGACATGATTCTGGTTCTTGACCAGGACATGCAGGTGGAGTGGGTGTGGGATGCCTTCGAGCATATGGATGTGAACCGGGCGGCGATTCTTCGGGAGACTTGTACGCCGGCGGGCGGAGGATGCCCTCCATTCCGGCTGGCCGCGCAGGCCAACGACTGGCTGCACAGCAACTCGGTGCAACCGATGCCGGACGGGAATCTGCTGCTGTCGGTGCGGCACCAGGACTGGCTGGTGAAGATTGACTACAGGAATGGGAAAGGGGATGGACATGTCATCTGGCGGCTGGGGCAGTATGGCGATTTCGCGTTGGACTCGGCGGACCCCAACGCGTGGTTTTCACACCAGCATGACGCGAGCGTGGAGCGCGGGAATGCAAACCGGATCATGCTTTTCGACAACGGGAATACGCGGCGGGCCGGGGATGGGGGAGCGCACAGCCGGGGGCAGGTATGGGAGTTGGACGAATTCAACCGGAAGGCGACGCTGGTGTTCAATGCGGACCTGGGCTACTATTCGTCTGCTCTGGGAACGGCGCAGCGGCTTCCCAACGGGAACTACCACTTTGATTTAGGATTTGTGACACCGGCGCAGAGCGAATCGGTGGAGGTGGACGCCTACGCGCAAACGGTGTATCGCCTGCAGATTGGGGCGGCGATGTATAGGACTTTCAGGCTACGTGACATTTACACCCCGTTAGAGTAGACTATGTCCAATCCGAATGAACCGTCGCAGCTTTCTGAAGGCCGCCGCTGCGGGCATGGCTTGGGGTGAGGCCCGTGTAGCGAGCGCACAGGACCGGCCGCCGAATGTAGTCCTGATATTGGCCGACGACCTCGGCTATGGGGACATCGGCTGCTACGGGTCGCGAATCAAAACCCCGAATATTGATCAATTATCTAAGGATGGCACGCGCATCCAGCAGTTTTATGCTGCCAGCGCCGTGTGTTCGCCCTCGCGGGCCGGACTGCTGACCGGGCGCTACCCGGTAAGGATGGGGATTCCCAACGTGATGTTCCCGTGGGATACCAAGGGGCTTTCGGCCGCGGAGACGAGCATTGCCGGGATGCTGAAAAAGGTGGGCTATCAGACGGCGTTAATCGGCAAGTGGCACCTTGGGGGGAAGCCCGGATATCAGCCAAATGACAATGGGTTCGACGAATTCTACGGGCTTCTTTACAGTCACGACATGTATCCACTGCAGGTGATGCACAACCGGGACGTGGCGGTAGATCCGGTGGACCTGTCGAGCTTGACGCAGCAGTTTACCGATCAGGCGACGAGCTATATTCGCAGCCGGACGGCGGATACGCCGTTCTTTCTTTATATGGCGCATACGGCGCCGCATATCCCGTTGTGGCCGGGCAAACAGTTCAGGAAGAAGTCGAAGCTGGGCCCCTATGGGGATGCGGTGATGGAGATGGACTGGAGCGTGGGCGAGGTGCTGCGAGCGCTCAAGGAGAGCGGGCAGGAGGACAACACGCTGGTGATTTTCACCAGTGACAACGGGCCGTGGTATCAGGGGAGCGCCGCTCCTTTGAGAGGGCGCAAAGGGGAGACCTATGACGGCGGGTTGCGGGAGCCGTTCATTGCGCGGTGGCCGGGGAAGATTCCGGCGAACCGGATCTGTCCCGGCATGGCGACGATGTACGACATTCTGCCTACGCTGGCCAACCTCTGTTCCGCGCCGCTGCCGGCGAAGCCGTTGGATGGCATAGACGTGACTTCCATGCTCACGGGGGATGCGGACCAGATTGACCATGGACTGTTCCTCTACTTCGATCTCTGGCAACTGCAATGTGCCCGGTACGGGAACTGGAAACTGCACATCTCGCGATATAACAGTCCGCCATGGATTCCGCCGCCTCCGGAAGGGCGGCTGAACCTGCCGCTGCCGAAGCCGGAACTCTATGACCTGGATGAGGATCCGGAGGAAGGCTACGATGTGTCGAGCGACAATCCGGACGTGGTGGCGGACATTCTGGCGCGCGTGAATCAAGCGCTGTACGATCTGCCGGACCAGGTGCGGAGCGCCTGGCAGGACACGATGCGCCGCAAGGTGGGCGCGACAGAAGTGGGAGCGCTTCCGGCGGCCTCGTCGCCCTGAGCCAGCCAAGGCAAACCGTCTTCGCGAGGGATGCGATAATCAGAAGTTCCATGACCGCGGAACTGATCTGTTTTGAGAGCGCATGCCGGGCGAGGTATGCGATTACGGATGTCCTGTACAACTGCCCGAAGTGCGGAGGCCTGCTGGAGGCCGTGTATGAGGGGGCCGCTCCGGATTCCGGGGAACTAAAGAAGACCTGGCGGGAGAGGCGGATGAGCAACGCCGGGCTGGACCAGAGCGGAGTGTGGCGTTACCGCGAGTTCTTCCCATTTCTGGACGATTACAAGCATGTGGTGACGCTGCGGGAAGGGAATACGCCGGTGCTGGACGCTCCGGTGGCGGCGGCGTATGCGGGATTGAAGCGCATCGCTTTCAAGCACCAGGGGTTCAACCCGACGGGGTCGTTCAAGGACAACGGGATGACCTGCGGGGCGGCGCAGGCGATGCGGTTGGGGATGAAGCGCGTGGCGTGCGTATCGACGGGAAACACCTCGGCGTCGATGGCGGCGTATGCAAGCGCGGCGGGGATGCAGCCGGTGATCTTCATTCCGCACGGCAATATTTCCTATGGGAAGCTGGCGCAGGCCCTGGAGTATGGGGCCAGGACGCTCCAGGTGGAGGCGAATTTCGATCAGATTCTGGCGCTGGTGCGCGGGTTGGCGGAGCGACTGGGGATCTACCTGCTGAACTCCATCAATCCATTCCGGATTGAAGGGCAGAAATCCATCATGGTGGAACTGATGGACCAGCGCGACTGGCGAGTGCCGGACTGGATTGTGCTGCCGGGCGGGAACCTGGGGAACACGTCGGCATTCGGGAAGGCGCTGCGGGAGATGAAGGAATGGGGGCTGATTGAGCGTCTGCCGAGACTGGCGGTGATCCAGGCGGAGGGTAGCGCTCCGTTTTACGAATTCCTGCACAAGGGGGCCAGGGCGGCGTTTACACCGGTGGAGCATCCGAAGACACTGGCGACGGCGATCAAGATCGGGGATCCGGTATCGTGGCCGAAGGCTCTGTTCGAGGTGACTACGACGGGCGGTTTGGTGGAGAAGGTGAGCGAGCAGGAGATAGCTGACGCGAAGGCGCAGATCGGGTTGTGCGGGATCGGCTGCGAACCGGCATCGGCGGCGACGCTGGCGGGGATCCGGAAACTGGTATCGGCCGGCGCGATGGATCGGGAGGCAGATGTGGTGGCCGTACTGACGGGCAACGTGCTGAAGGATCCGGATTACATCTACCACTACCACACGGGCCAGTTGAAGGGGCCGGACGGCTTGGAGATCCGGGCGACGTTCGGGAATCAGCCGGTGGTGGTTCCGAATGACGCCGACAGGATTGCGGCGTTGTTGGGGGCATGAACAAAGGCCGGGAGAACGGCGGGGCGGCTAATCCGGCGCGCGTGATAGATTGGGGGTATGGAGCGCCTTACACGGCGCGGGTTGCTGGTCTCGATTCCCTGGCTCTCTCTCCATGCGGCTTCGGAGCGGGGACGGGTGTTGCCCGCCGAAGGTAGAAGATATTCCGATCCGGCAACCGAATTTCCGGTGGAGCTGTTTACGGATCCGCGGTACACGAGTGTGCTGCCGTATCCCTACGCGCGGGCGATTGCGCGGAAGGGCAGTTTCTTCGTGTTCGCGAGCGACCGTGGATCGGGGATGCAGGCGTTTCGTTACGAACTGCGTGGCGGGGAGATTCGGCAGATAACGGCGGCGGAGGCGCTTGCGCCCTCGACCCTGAATATCCTGCCCGACGACAAGCTTTTCGCCTACCTGGATGGCCGTTCGCTGCGGGTGGCGCAGTTTTCCAATTTCCACGAGCGGGAGGTGTACCGGATCCCGGACGGCTGGGAGTTGGGAGAAGGGTTCAGCGTGGCGGGCGACGGCATTTATGCGGCTCTGGCGGAGAAGCAGGGTTCGAAATCGCGCCTGCGGCTCATCGGCATGGCGAAAGGCAATGTCACGACGCTGGTGGAACATGAGGGAGAGATCCGGCATCCGATCCCGCGGCCGCGGCGGGCGAGCGTTCTCTACCAGCGGGATGACAGCCTGTGCCTGGTGCACTACGACGGACAGAACGACCACAAACTGACCACTGTGATCCCCTCGGCAGGCGCGGCGGAGTGGACTCCGGACGGGCGGACGGTGCTGTACCTGCAAGCGAAGGGAAAGGCGATTACGATGCGGGAGCTAACTCCCGATACGCAGCAGGACAGGCTGTTTTCGCCCACCACGCAGTACATCAACTTCTCGCAGAACCGGGACGGGTCAGTGATTGTGGCAGCCAGCGGCAGCCTGGCTTCGCCTTATGTCCTACTCATGCTGCGTTCGGCGAAGAGGGAGTTGACGGTTTGCGAGCACAAGGCTTCGAAGCCGGCCATGGTGGCTCCGATTTTCTCTCCGACCAGCCAGCGGATTTACTTTCAGAGTGACCGTCACGGCAAGCCGGCCATTTATTCCGTAGTGGTGGACAAGTTCATCGAGAAGACCGAGAGCTGAAGGGCTCAGGCAGCCAGGTGATAGATGGGGGCCATGGCGCGCAGGCGGTGAATGCGCTCAGCGGTGGGGGGATGAGTGCGAAAGAGTTTGGCGAGTCTGGCATTGGGGAAGGGATTCTGGATGAAGAGGTGCGCGGTTTCCAGGCTGCCCGTGTAGAAGGGGACAGCGCGGCTCTCTTGTTCCATCTTTTCGAGGGCGGAGGCCAAGGCAAGGGGATTGCCGGTGATGAGCGCGGACGTCTCGTCGGCGGCGAACTCGCGCGTCCGTGAAACGGAGAGACGCACGAGGGTGGCGGCGATGGGAGAGAACAGCAAGGTGAAAAGAGTGGACAACCCGGAGCCGCGATCTTCCTGGCTGCGCGGGGCTCCCAGCATCACACCCCAGAGCGCGAAATTGGCGAGGCTCGAGAAGGCTCCGGCGAGGGTAGCGGCGACGCTCGTCAACAAAGTATCGCGGTCCCGGATGTGGGCGAGTTCGTGGGCAAGGACGGCTTCCAGTTCCTCCTCGTTGAGCGCGCGCAGCAGGCCTTCAGTGACGGCGACGATGCCGTGTTTTTGATTGCGCCCGGCGGCGAAGGCATTGGGGGCGTTTTCCGGGATGAGGTAGACGCGGGGGACGAGGAGACCGGCTCCGCGGGAGACGCGCCGGACGAGGCGGAAGAGATAGGGGGATTCGAGCAGGCTCACTTCGCGCGCGTCATAAAGGCGAAGGACGAACCTGGCGGAGAACCAATAGGCTGTCAGGTTCATCACACCGGACAGGACAAGAGCGACAAGGATGCCTACGCTGCCGGCGACGGCGTAACCTCCCCATAGGCACAGCGAAGTCAAAACAGATAGCAACAGTAATGTTTTGAAGCCGTTCCCGCGCATGTTACTTGGATGCCGGAGGCACGCCGCACGTTTCGCATTCGCTACAATAAAGGCTTGTGGCCAGCATTTCCACCCCGCGGACCTACACAGGCCCCGAAATTGACCGTATTCTCGAGACCGGAGACGTCAAGGGCAAACTTTCCAAGCACGATCTGCCGACCCCGGCGCTGATCGCCGATCTGGACGCCTTTGAAGACAATTGCCGCAAGATGATCGCCTTCGTGCACGGGACGGGGCGGGCGTTCCGGCCGCACGCGAAGACGCACAAGTGTCCGGCCATTGCGAAGT
>JADLBG010000442.1 GCA_020847895.1 Bryobacterales bacterium | reverse complement strand
TTTTCGGCTGCATCATCAGCCCTCCCAACCTGATGGATGATGTGGACGCGGTGCAGGCGCAGATTGCCAGAAACATGCTGCAATCGGGCGACTGGGTGACGGCGCGGCTCGACGGAGTGCCGTATCTTGAAAAATCACCGCTCATTTATTGGATGATGGCGATCTCGATGGGCGTGTTCGGGCCGCATGATTGGGCGGCGCGTATTCCGCTGGCGCTGTTTACGGTGGTTCTTGTATGGGTCACGATGCGTTTCGGGCATTGGGCGTTCGGCGAGCCCGCTGGTTTTTATTCGGGCCTGGCGCTCTCCACCTCGATCGGATTGTGGCTGTTCACGCGCATTCAGATTCCGGACGCCATCCTCACGCTCACCATCGCCGCGGCGATGTGGGCGTTTCTGCGCGCGCTCGAGGAGGACGGCAGGCAGTGGCCGGCCTTGATGGCGGCGGCCATCGGCACGGGGTTGCTTCTGAAAGGATTGATCGCGGCGCTGTTTCCAATAGGCGCCGGAGTGGTCTATCTTGCCGCCACGCGGCAGCTTTTTGAACGCGAGACGTGGCGCAAACTGCGGCCCTTCAGCGGGGCGCTGGTCATCTTCGCCATCGCCGCGCCGTGGTACATATTGGCCATGGTCCGCAATCCGCCGCTGTTTGATTTCACGATGAAGAGCGAGCCGGGCCACTATCACGGGTTCTTCTGGTTTTACTTTTTCAACGAGCATGTTTTTCGCTTTCTCAACATGCGCTTCCCGCGCGACTACAACACCGTGCCGCGCGTCTATTTCTGGCTCTTCCACCTGCTGTGGCTGTTTCCCTGGAGCGCTTTCTTCCCGGCCTTGACGCGGCTCAGCTACCGGCCAGTGGACCGCGCGGGACGCACAAGGCTGCTCGCGCTGTGCTGGACCGGCTTCCTGCTGGTGTTCTTCACGTTCTCCACCACGCAGGAGTATTATTCGATGCCCTGCTATCCGGCGCTGGCGCTGCTGCTCGGCTCGGCGATGGCGCTCGGGGGATTGTGGACGCTACGCGGACGGCTGCTGATCTCCGCGATTGCCGCGGTGGCGGCGCTGACGACGGGGGCGATCCTGATTGCGGTGCGGCATCTGCCCACCCCTGGCGACATTTCCCAGGCGCTGATGCAGAACCCCGAAGCGTACACGCTCTCGCTGGGGCACATGGGCGATCTCACGCTTGCGAGCTTCGCCTATTTGCGCCTGCCGCTGGCGATTGCCGGCATCGCGTTCGTGGTGGGCGCTTTCGGCGCCTGGCTGCGGCGCAGGGATGAGAGCGCCTACCTGGCGATCACGCTGATGATGGTGATCTTTCTTCACGCCGCGCGGATTGCCTTGATCCGGTTCGATCCTTATCTGGGATCGCGCGCGCTGGCGGAGGCTTATATGCAAGCGCCGCCCGGAGAACTGATCGTGGACGATCAGTACTACACGTTTTCCTCGGTGTTTTTTTATGCCGATTGCCGCGCGCTGTTGTTGAACGGGCGTGTGAATAATCTGGAGTACGGTTCGAATGCGCCGGGCGCGCCAAACGTGTTCATCGACGATGAGGCATTCGCGAGGCTGTGGAAAGACGTGCGCCGGCGGTATCTGCTGGTGGAAGCGCCGGCAACGGCGCGCATCGAGAAACTGGTGGGCCGGGACTGGCTTCATACCGTGAAGGCGAGCGGCGGAAAGCTTCTCTACTCCAATCTTCCGGCCGGGGCTCCCTGATGCGCGTCACCGTGGATGCGACATCCCTGCTGCTGCGCAGCGCGGGTGTGAAGAGCTACACCTATCACTGGCTGAAGGCACTGCGGCAACAGGCCGGACCGGACCGCATGCGGGCCTTTCCGTTCATCGGAAAGACGGGAGAACTGGATCATGACCGGTCGATGCTGCCAATGTGGGCTACGTATCCCCGGCTGGCCGTACTGTATGGGGTGAATCTTGCGGGCGCCGCGCTTCTCGACATGTGCATTGCCGGCTCTGACATCTTCCATGCCTCGAACCAGATTCATCACGCTCCACGCAGTTGCCTGCTTACCGCGACGATTCACGACATGACGTGCTGGAAGATGCCGGAACTGCACACGCAGGCCAACGTCAAGGCGGACCGCCGTTTTGCCGAACAGATCCTCAAGCGGGCGCACGGCATAATCGCGGTGTCGGAATCGACGCGCCAGGACGCGATCGAGGAATTGGACATTCCGGAGGAACGGATTGAAACCATCCATTCCGGAGTGAGCGAGGCGTTCTTCCAGGCGCGCGTGGCGGACGTTCTGGAGTTGAAGGAAATCGCCGGCCTGCGGAAGCCGTATGTGCTTTTCGTGGGGACGATTGAGCCGCGCAAGAATCTTGACCGACTGCTCGATGCCTGGCTCATGCTGCCGGCATCGTTGCGCGAGGAGTTTGAACTTGTCATCGCCGGCCCCATGGGTTGGGCTCCGGAGACGGCGAAGCGGCTCGAATCAGGTCTGGCGGGTGTGCGCAGGCTCGGCTATGTGGCGGAAGACGCGCTGCCGGCCTTGACTGCCGGGGCGCTGGCATTCGCTTATCCGTCACTTTATGAGGGGTTCGGCTTTCCAGTGGCTCAGGCAATGGCGGCGGGAGTGCCTGTGCTCACTTCGAACATATCGGCGCTGCCGGAAATCACGGGGAACGCGGCGGAACTTGTGGATCCCTTTAGCATCACCGAGATCCGCGCATCGCTCGAGCGGCTGCTCACATCGCCATCCAAGCGCGAGGAACTGGCCGCACGCGGCAAGGAGCGGGCGCAGAACTACCGCTGGCGCCAGTGCGCGGTACGCAGCCTGCGCTTCTTCGGGCAAGTGCTGGGGCAAGGGGTCCGGTAGAATGAAGGGTCTGTATTTATGAACGGTTCGGTTGTTCAACGTTGGGATGGAGAGTATTATTTCGTGCTGCGCACGCTGTTGTTGTAGGACTTTCGCGTGCGCTACCGGAACATGTCTCTCGGCGTCGGCTGGTCGCTGGCGAACCCGCTTGTGATGATGACGGTCTACTGGTTCGTCTTCACGAAGATTTATCCCAGCCAGCAGCAAAATTTCCCCATCTTCCTGTTGTGCGGGCTCATCCCGTTCAACTTCTTCACGCTGGCGTGGCTCACGGCCACCACATCGCTGGTGGATAACGCCAACCTGATTAAACGGACGAGATTTCCGCGAGAGATCGTGCCCATCAGCTCGGTGTTGGGCATTGTGCTCCACTTCGCGATTCAATTGGGGCTGCTACTGAGCCTGGTGGTGATCTTCGGCGATGGATTCAACCGGCACTGGGTGTGGCTGCCGCTGCTGGTGGCGATGGAAGTGATGTTCGCCGTGGGAGTGGGCCTCGCCTTCTCGGCGCTCGATGTGTATATTCGCGACATTCGCTACCTGGTGGAGTCGGCTAACCTGATTCTGTTCTTCCTTGTGCCGGTGTTCTATAGCTTTGAAAGCATTCCCAAGGAGTACATCATCATGTACCGGTTGAATCCGGTGGCGGCGGTGGTGTTCGCATTCCGCAACGTGCTGCTCGAGAACCGGCCTCCGTCTGTTTCGCTGTTGTTGAACATGGCGATGGTATCGGGCCTGTCGCTGGTGGGCGGGGCGTTGCTGTTTGAACGGCTGAAGCGGCGTTTTTACGATTACTTATGATTTCCCGTCGCGCATGAGTTCTTCGAGGTCGTCGATTTTGTCGGCCAGCGCGTTGAGCTTTTTCGACAGGCCCTGGATTTCGCGTTCGGAGCGGCGGTTCACATCGAAATCCAATTCGCCGCGCAGACGGTCTTTGGCGTCCTGGCGGTTCTGGCTCATCATGATGACGGGCGCCTGGATGGCAGCGAGCATGGAGAGGAACAGATTGAGCAGGATGAAGGGATAGGGATCCCAGGCCCGGCGCGCGAGGACCACATTCGCGGCGGCGTAGGCAATGAGGGCGGCGAGGAAGGAGATGATGAACGCCCACGAACCTCCGAACCGGGCGACGGAATCGGCAATCTGATCGCCCAGCGTGGTCCTTTCCTCGATAACCTCATTGGGATTGCGTGTGCTGCGGACACGGACGAGCTGCTGCGAGGCGTGGAATTGCCGCCCGAGCACGGACAGCATGTCCATTCCCGCCATGGGCTTGCGCTGCAGCAGGACAGCAATGTCGTTGGGTTCCACCTCGACGCAGACGGTTTCCTCGAGGGCGAGAGCAGCGGTTTGATGAGGCGTTCCCTCCAGCATGGAAGCAAAGCCGAAGAACTCGCCGGCGGCGGGCTGGTCCACAATCACCTCCTGATGGTCTTCATCCACGGTGGTGATCTGCACCTTACCTGAAACCATAATGTAGGCGCGGCCGCCAGTGTCACCGATTTTATAGATGCGCTGCCGGGGCGCGAACCGTTTCAGTTCCACCTGTCCGGCGAGGACGGCGGTCTCCTCCTCGTCGAGCAGGCCGAAGAGGGGAACCTGTCTGAGGACTTCCGGGTTACATGGCATTCTGTCACCTCACCACTCTG
>JADLBG010000441.1 GCA_020847895.1 Bryobacterales bacterium | reverse complement strand
GGGAACTGTTAGGGAAAGGTGCTATCCTGGATACGTCCTGAAAGGGGCACATTTTGGACGAACGACTCAAAGACTTGATGCAGGAGCTTGGTAACGCGATAAACGAATCGTTGTCCGATTCCGATCGCATCGCCGAGGCAATCGGCGAAATCAAGCGTGCAGGCTACGACGTCTTCCTCGTGCTCGAAGCCACCATCGGGTTCAACAAGCGCGAAGAGGCCGAAGAAGACACTGTCGACATCGAACCGCGCCCGCGGGAATACGACGCCGCCACCACCAGGATCAAGTGGACCTCCCAAGACCACAAGTTCTTGAAGGCCCTCAAGATCTCCACCGAAGAAGAATCCTAAGCCAGCAACTCCTGATAAACCTGCCAGGTTTTTCTAGCGGCCTCCTGCCACCCGTGCCGCCCCGCGATCGACAATCCCGTGGAAATCACTTCAGCCCGTAGCGCTGCGTCCGACGCCATTCGTTTCATCGCCCCAGCGATCTCGTCCACATGCACGGGGTCCACCAGGATGGCTGCGCCCTGCGCCACTTCGCCCAGCGCCGAACCTTTCGACGTCACAATTGGCACACCGTAAGCCATCGCCTCCAGCAGTGGAATCCCAAACCCCTCGTCGAGTGAGGGAAACACCAGCATCTTCGCCCGCCGGTACAAGTCTCGTAATCGTGTATCGGTGACGTAGCCCGTCACTTCGATCCGTGCCCGCGCCTCACTTCGCTCAATTCGTTCCAGAATCTCCGCTGCCCCGTATCCCGTTGACCCCGCCAGCACCAGACGCCACTCCCGCGGCATCTCCTCGAAAGCTTCCACCAGCCGCACGATGTTCTTCCGCGTCTGCAAGGCGCCCACATGCAGGATCACCGGCTCCCGTTCTTCCCACAGCGGCGGTGGTGTCTCCGGTGCGTGCACGCCGTGCCAGATCACCCGCAGCCTCCCGCTCTCCACTCCCAGCAACCCCGCCACTTGCGATGCCGTGAACGCCGATACGCAGATCACCAGGTCCGCCCGCTCCGCCGCTTCCCGCGCCTGCCTCGTGAACTTCTCCCGGAACTCCGCTGTCGAATATTCGCCGCTCATCACGAACAGATCGTGAAAGGTCACAACGGACCGTTTCGACCGCCTCCGCGGCATCCGCTGGTTCAACCCGTGAAACAAGTCGCACCCCGGAGGCCCCGTTTCCCACAACAGCCGCCGCCGGCATCCGCGCGGAACCTTTTCCCCCAAGCCGCGTAGAAAACGGTGCGGCCGGTAGCACCACAGGAACCGCTGTTCCGGGTGGAGCGCGCACAAGCCATGGAGAATCTCCCGCGAATACACCCCCACCCCGCTCAGGTTCTCCCCTACGCTATATGTTGCGTCCAGTGCTATTGACGAGTTGCGGATTCCCCCTACCCGGTCCCTTCTCTCCTGCCGCCGTGGCCATGGCGCCGCGCTGGTCCACAATATTCTCGCATAGTGATTCCAACGCCGCCGACGGGCTCCCTGTCTCCTCCTCGCCAAGCCAGTGGATTCGCTCCTTGATCCTCAGCGGACTACGATTGGCCTTCCGCGCCATCTGGTGGAACCTCCTCCGCAGGCCCTCCATGGCGTCCTCCACCTCTTCCTCATCCCCCGGTAGAAAACTCACCGCAAAGCGGTTCTGGCTCACCCTTGCCGTGCATGCCGCGCGTGGAAAGACCCTCTTCACTACATCCGCCGCTTCAATCAGCGCCAGTTCCCGCTCATCCCTGCCATAGGCGAGCCCCACTTGCTCAAGTCCCGACAACTCTATCACCGCCACCGCCATCTCTACTCCCAGCCGCCGTGCCGTCGCCATATCGCGCTCGGTCATCATCTCGAATCCGTTGCGGTTCGCCAGCCCCGTCAACTCGTCCCGCCACGTGAGCGCCCGCAAATCCCGTGAAATCAGGTTCCGTTCCACCGCGAACCGCAGCGCTCGCGCCAACGGTAGGCTGTCCAGTTGCGTCTTCGCCAGAAAATCCTGCGCCCCGGCGCGAACCATGCTGATTGCCAGGTCCAGATCGTCCTGCTCGGCCAGGATCACCACCGGAGTCTCCCGCACCCGGCTCCTCACCCGCAAGTACGTATTCAGTCCAAAACTGTCGGGAAGCGTGGGGTTGAGCAACACCACGTCAAACTGCTCTCTGCCTTCACTGTCTTCGAGCAAAGTCAGCGCATCTCCCAGACGGTCCAGGTGAAAAACCTCCAGCCCATGCATCCAACCACCGCCGAACCGCCCTTCCTCCAACTCCGCAAGCAGTTCCTGCACCCACCGTGAATCCTCTACCTGCCCGTCAATCAATAGCACACGAATCAGTCTGTCCGTCATTGTCTGCTACACCTTTTCTAAGTTGGTGCAGTCGGACGGAAAAAACTCTCAATCAGTTGAACTTAGGCAACATCCTGAACCGCCTCGGCCGGTTCCGCGCCTCTTCAGCACGCCAACTCGTATTCTTTCAGCTTCCGGTACAGCGTCGTCCGCCCAATCCCCAAGAGGCTCGCCGCTATCCCACGGTCCCCGCGCGTGTATTCGAGCGCCTGCCGGATCGCCCGCTTCTCCAACTCCACCAGCGGCAGCACCGGAGGATCCGCCGGACAGGGCGAAGGCGACTCCACTCTCGCCGCCACCGGATGAACAGCGGGCATCCCCACACTGCCCACCGCGACGCTGAGCGCCTGTGCCTTGCGCGCAAACAGATGGTTCTGAATGCTCGATGGCAGGTCATTCCTCGTCAGCAGCGGTCCCGTATGCACCGCCACCATGTTCTGAATGCAGTTCTCCAACTCCCTCACGTTGCCTGGCCATTCGTATGACAGCAGTGCGTCCAGCGCCTCCTGTGCCAGCCGGTGTCCCGATCCGTATACTCCTAGAAAATGATCCACCAGCATCGGAATATCTTCCTTGCGGTCACGCAAAGGCGGCAGCTTCAGGTTCACCACGTTCAACCGGTAATACAGGTCCCGGCGGAACGTTCCCCGTTCCACCTCCCTCGACAGGTCGCGGTTCGTCGCCGCAATGATGCGGAAGTCAGAGCGCTTCGGGAATAGCGAGCCTACAGGACGGAACTCCTTCTCCTGCAGCACCCGCAACAGCTTCGCCTGCAAGTCCAGCGGCAACTCGCCGATCTCGTCAAAAAACGCCGTACCGCCGTTGGCCGCTTCGATCAGGCCGGTCTTCTGCCCCACCGCTCCCGTGAAGGCCCCCTTCACATGGCCGAACAATTCGCTTTCCATGATCGTTCCCACCAGCGCCGAACAGTCGATGGTAACGAACGGCCCCTCCGGAGTCATCTGATGGATCGTCCGTGCAACCACTTCCTTCCCCGTCCCCGTCTCACCCAAGACGAGCACCGGCCATCTGCTAGTGCCTAGTTTGTCGATCAACCGCATCAACTGCCGGCTGCGAACCGAATCACCCACCAGCATCTGCGGCGCACCCTGTATTTGAGAGAGCATGTCAGGTCCCTTTTCCATGAGCGCCCCCGAGCCATTGGAGCGCAATAAATTACCACACACCTCGACGAACCTTCTCGTCAGCCGGGAAGAAGCCCATCCCGGCCGGAGCGCGAAGGCGCTTACTACTTAGTGCAACGACTGAAGATAAAATCTAACCCGAAGCGCTTAGTACAGCAATACCAGCAACGGCGATAGCGCCGACTCTTATGAGGTAGGTGAGAATACCCGCACAGGAGGGCGTCCCGCCAGTACCTTGCCTATACCTGCGGGGTTACTCCACTATCCGGAGGGTTCTGCACACGCTCCCACACCAGTCTGCTCACAATTTCCCGTCCCTTCCGCCGAAGTTTCGCTGATAGAGTCAGCCGCGTACCCGCAAATGCGTACTCCCTCCGTTGCTCGCTCCCCACCCACCCCGGATACAAACTCGCCTCCACCCGATGGATCACTTCCCCCGCCT
>JADLBG010000440.1 GCA_020847895.1 Bryobacterales bacterium | reverse complement strand
CGTCGACCAGGCCGCTGCCGCAGATGCCGCGAGGCGCATCGCCTCCGATGACGTGGCAGACGAGGCCGCTGCCGTCCTGCTCCACACGGTCGATGGCGCCGTCTCCGGCGCGCATGCCCATGCGGATACGGCCTCCTTCAAACGCCGGTCCCGCGGCTGTCGAGGTGCAAAGGATCCCCTTACGGCCGCCAAAGGCGATCTCTCCGTTGGTGCCGAGATCCATCAGGGCGATAGGGCTTTCCGACTGGTGCATCCCGCAGGCGATGAGGCCGGCCAGCAGGTCGCTGCCGACGAAGCCCCCGGCGCAGGGTAGGAATGTGACTACCGCGCCGTGGGTTTGCTCGGGCCAGCGGAGTTCTTCCGCTGAGAAGCACCGCGCTCCGGGCGAGGAAGAGCGGAAGGGGACGTGGGAGAGGGGCTCGACGCTTTCGCCGCAGAAGAGGTGGTGCATGACGGTGTTGCCGCAGATGAGCACTTCACGCAGTTTGCGGTCACGGGCGAGTTCGGCGAGCATTGCTCCGATGGTTCGTCGAATGAGGGCAGTGAGGACGCCGGGTTCGCGCAGGTCGAACTCGATGCGGCTCATGACGTCGCTGCCGTAGCGGCCTTGGGGGTTGAGGCCGGGAAGGACACCGAGGACGCTGCCGGTCGCCAGATCGACAAGTTCCACAACGAGCGTGGTGGTTCCCAGGTCGATGACGGCGCCGTAGCCTTCGGACGGCTCCACTTCGACGCGGGATTCATCGGTGAGGATGCTGGCGGACCACTGTTCGATGTCGAGCGATACGGGGCCGTCCGTCTCCGCCTGGCAGGCGAGCCGCCATCCGGCGGCGAGTTCTTCTTCGCTGAGCGCATCACGCATGCCCTCGGTGACGGGAATGGCTCCGGAGACGAGGCGGACACGGCATCCGCCGCACGCCGAACATCCGCCGCAGGGAAACTCGACCCCGAGGCCAAAGAGCTGATCGGAAAGGGTCTTGCCGGACTGCGGTAGTAGCAGGACGTATTCGGCCACGCGCAACTCAATTCCGGCCGCGGGCGAAGCGCGTCATCGCCAGCACATTCTCGTGCGGCGTGCCGCGGGCGATCTCACAGCCTGCTCCCACAATATAGCGCGGACCCGCCTCGGCGTAGCATTCCTCGAGCCGCTGGAAGACCGAGTCCGGCGAGCCGTCGCGGAGAGCGCGTACCGGATCCATGTTGCCGAGCAGGACCTGTGATCCGCCCATGGCGGCGCGTCCTTCGGCGAGCGGCGAAAGGAAATCGAGGTCGATGATGTCGGCTCCGGTCTCTCCCATGCCCGAGAGGATCTTTCGTGTGTTGCCGCAGATGTGGAGGCGCACGGGTACGCCGATTCCGCGAATGGTCCGGATCAGCTTCTGTTCGTAGGGTTGCACGAACCGGCAGTAAAATTTCGGGCCGATCAGAGATGCGGCGGCGTCACCGATGCCGATGAGGGTTGCTCCGGCGCGCACCTGGGCGCGGGCAAACTCCGTTTCCATGGCAACGACGAATTCAAACAGATCGATGACGAAACCCTCGTCGTCGTAGAGATCGAGCATGAGGGTGTTGAGGCCGCGCAGGTCGGCGGCCATGGCGCATGGCCCTTCCACCCACCCCTCGACGATCTTGCCGGCGCCGGTTTGTTTGGCCAACAGGCGCACACCCTCGACGCGGTCCAGCATGCGTCTGCTGTCGGCAATCTCCGGCAGGCGAAGACCGGCCAGAGATGTCTTGTCGCGCAACAAGGCTTCGGTTTCGACGATGGCTGGGGGCTGGTTATCGAACCATTGGACCTTTGCGCCCAGGTCGGAGGCTTCGCGGGCGGGATCGGAGATGACGGAGACGTAATCAAAGTCGAACTTCGCGGCTGTTTCGAGTTGGGCGCGAGCCAGCACGCGGTGGTCCGTCACGTATTCGAGATAGGGCACGCCGATGGTATCCGCGGCGAACATCATGGTGATGGGCATCAGCGGCAGGCTGTCCACGGGCCGGCCTTGAATCCTCGCCTGGACACGTTCCCTTCCTGTCATGCGTCTCTCCCTTCCACGGGCGGATCCACCCGGATGACGTTGTCGTCATAGCTGGCGGCGAGGCGGGCTCCGGGCGGAACGACGAGGAAGTCCTTCTCCGGCCATTCGCCGTTCACGAGCTGGTGGAAGAGGCGCGAATTGCCAGGGATCTTGCTGAACTCCCAACCGCGCGTCGAGGCTTCGCGCCGGGCGTCCTCTTCAAAGCGCGCGTCGGGCTCGAGTCCGGATTCGATGTAGGTCAAATGGCGGTACTGCTGCTGGTAGCGGTTGAATTCCTCGAAGAGGTAACGGCCGTTCTCTTCGCCATAGCGCTCGATCAGGTCATCCAGGGAAGCGCCGTTGGCTGATCCACCCACCGGCAACTGGTGGAGGGATTTTCCGCGCTCGAGCCAGCCGGTGGAGCGGAAATACGTGCCGGGATTGGCTTCGAAGAATTCGGCGTAGCGCTCCCTGCTGCCCATGAGCAGCGCGATGCAATCGTGCGCGCGGGGGATGACGAGGGGCAGCGCGCGCGCTTCAATTCCATGGAGCCCGTTGCCGCAAAGGGCGTAGCCCATGAGCACGGCGTCATAGGAATCAGCGGGAACGGCGTCGATCTTCTCCTGCAGCGCTCGTCTCATGGCCTTGCCGCCGAGGTCGTGGAGGCCCTTGCTCAGAAACTCGACGTCCACCTGATGAGGGGAGCGCGCGATGCTCTCGCACATTTCGCGAAAGAGCACTTCACAACTGATGAGTTTGAAGCGCATCGTTTAGGCGGTGGCCTGCCGGGCCGCGGACATCAGCCTGCGCGCGAGCGCCACGGCGAGCGTTGCGTTCTCGCTGTAGCCGTCCGCGCCGATCTGATCGGCGTACTGCTGGGTGACGGGAGCGCCGCCGATGATGACCTTGACCCTCTCACGCAGGCCCGCCTCCTTCAACGCTTCGATGGTGTACTTCATGGAAGGCATGGTGACGGTGAGCAGCGCGGAAAGGGCGATGATATCGGCTCCGGTGGATTGGGCGGCTTCGATAAACTTCTGCGGGGAGACATCCGAGCCGAGATCGATCACTTCGAAGCCGCCGCCCTCGAGCAGAGAGGAGACGAGGTTCTTGCCGATGTCGTGGAGATCGCCTTTTACGGTCCCGATCAGAACTTTGCCCGCGGGCTGCACCCCGCTCGATGCGAGAAGCGGGCGGAGCGGTTCGAGGGCCGCCTTCATGGCGCGGGCAGATAGGAGCAATTCCGGAACGAAGTACTCTTCGCACTCGAAGCGCCTTCCGACTTCATCCATCGCCGGGATCATGTAGTCGTGGATCAGCGCCATGGGCTGGGCTCCTTCCGCAATGGCTGTGTTCACGACCGCGGCGGCGGTCCTGGCATTCCCGTTGATGATGGCTTCGTGTAGTTGGGCGAGGTCAGCCATTTAGTCTCCTCTCATAGCCGGAATTGGTCACCCGTGTGCTTAGCAATTCCAATGCCATGACCTCCCGAGAGCGAGTCCTCACCACCCTTCGTCATTCCCAGCCGGACCGGATTCCGGTTGATTTCGGAGCCACCTCCGTAACCGGAATGCACATAAGTTGCGTCGCCGCCCTGCGGGAGTATTACGGCCTGGAGCGCCGGACGGTAAAGGTCTTCGAGCCCGGACAGATGCTGGGGTGGATCGATGAGGACTTGAAGCAGGCGCTCGGTATTGACGTCGAGGCGATCTTCCCGCGGAAAGCGAACTACGGCCTGATCCTGGAGGGTTGGAAGCCTTGGCGCATGTACGACGGGCTGGAAGTGCTTGTGCCCGGGAATTTCCACGCCACCATCGATTCGAACGGAGATACGCTGCTGCATCCGAACGGCGATACCAGCGCTCCGCCGAGCGGAAGGATGCCGGCAGGCGGCTATTTCTTTGATGCCATCATCAGGCAGCAACCGCTGGACGAATCGAAGCTCAACCCCGAAGACAACATCGAGGAGTTCAGCCTGCTGAAAGAGGAGGACCTCACGTATCTGGAGCGCGCGGCGGGCGAGGCGGCGAGAACGGGCAGGGCGGTGGTGGGGAAGTTCGGCGCGGGGTTCGGCGATATCGCCATCGTTCCCGGAGTCGGGTTGAAGCATCCCACGGGAATTCGCGATGTGGCGGAGTGGTACATGTCCATCCGAACCAGGCCGGAGTACATCCAGGAAGTGTTTTCACGCCAGTGCGACATCCTGATCGAGAATCTGCGCAAGGCGCGGGACCGCATGCACCACCTGATTGATGTGCTGTATCTGTGCGGAACGGACTTCGGAACCCAGCGTTCCACCTTCTGCTCGCCGGATACTTTCCGGAATCTCTGGCTGCCCTACTACAAACGGGTGAATGACTGGGTCCACAGGAACACTCAGTGGAAGACATTCAAACATTCCTGCGGATCGGTGGTGAAGTTTATTGACCTCTTCCTCGAAGCCGGGTTTGACATCCTGAATCCGGTGCAGGTATCGGCGGCGGGCATGGATCCGCGGTATCTGAAGTCCACCTTCGGTGATCGCATCGTGTTCTGGGGAGGCGGCGTTGATACGCAGAAGACGCTGGCTTTCGGGACGCCGGATGAGGTGCGGGAACAGGTGCTGCGCCATTGCGAGATCTTTTCGCAAGGCGGCGGCTATGTGTTCAACACCGTCCACAACGTGCAGGCGCAAACACCGGTGGAAAACATCGTGGCGATGTTCGACGCCGTTCACGAATTCCAAGGCCGAGAGGCCGTTTCCGTATAATGACACTCGGGCGCTGGACGATCTGCGCGCTATTGTTCTGCGCCACCACGGTCAACTACATGGACCGGCAGATCCTGGCCATTCTCGCGCCGCTGCTGGGACGGGAGATCGGCTGGTCGGAATCGGACTACGGGCTGATTGTGACCGCCTTCCAGGCCTCCTATGGGTTGGGATTGGTTGGCGCCGGACGGCTGATCGACAGGATTGGAACTCGCCCGGGGTACCCGCTTGCCGTGGCATTCTGGAGCCTTGCGGCAATGGCCCACGCGGCGGCAAACTCGGGGGCTGGGTTCGCTTGGGCGCGCGCGGCATTGGGGTTGGGCGAAGGGGGCAACTTCCCCGCGGCTGTGAAGGTGGTGGCGGAGTGGTTTCCGAAACAGCAGCGGGCGCTGGCGACGGGCGTTTTCAACGGCGGTTCCAACGTGGGGGCGATTGTGGCGCCGTTGTTCGTACCCTGGATCACGCTGCGGTGGGGTTGGCGGTGGGCTTTCCTCGCCACCGGCGCAGTGGGTTTGGCATGGGTGGTGGTCTGGCTGGCGGCATATCGCGACCCTCCCGTTGTGGCCGAAGGCGGCGGGGGCCGGCATGTTCCGTGGGTGTCGCTCCTCTGGAAACGGGAGACTTTGGGGCTGATGGTTTCGCGGTTCCTCACCGATCCGGTGTGGTGGTTCTATCTGTATTGGGCTCCGAAGTTCCTGCACGCCCGGCACGGCGTGACGCTCGATCAGATTGGGCCGCCCCTGGTAATGATCTATCTGGCCGCCGACGGAGGCAGCGTGTTTGGCGGATGGCTTTCCGGGTGGCTCATTGAACGGGGATGGAGCGTGAACGCGGCACGGAAAGGCGCGATCCTGGTGAGCGCGGCGATGGTCGCTCCCATCGTGTTGGCGCCCTGGGCGTCACACCTCTGGCAGGCGGTTCTGTTGCTCGGCCTGGCAACGGCGGGCCACCAGGCATGGGGCGCCAATATCTTCACCATCGTGTCGGACCTGTATCCTGGCCACGCCGTGAGTTCGGTGGTAGGCATCAGCGGGTTTGCGGGAAGCATCGGCGGCATGCTGGCCGCGACGGCAACGGGCTTTGTCCTTCAGGCGACAGGCAGTTACGTTCCGGTGTTTGCCTGCGCCAGCGGCGCCTACTTCCTGGCGTTGCTCGCCGTCCATACCGGGTCGCCGAGACTCGCCGCGGTGACCGTGTGAGGTGCGCCACTACACCCACATGGGCCGTTTGCCTCAGTCCGGACAGCCAGGCTGGGCCATGCCTGTGCACCGAAGGGCCCCCGAGAAGGATGGCCCGCGGAATGCTCGGACGCGACAACTGAGATGAAAACACTTCTGGAAGCCCTTGCGGAACGCCCGCTGCTGGGCGATGGCGCCATGGGGACGCAACTCCAGGCGGCCGGACTCGAACCGGGCGGCTGCGGCGAACGCTGGAACCTCGAACATCCGGACCGGCTGCTCGAAATCCAACGGAGATACGTGGAGGCAGGCTCGGACATTCTCCTCACAAATACCTTCTGCGGATCGCGAATCGCCCTGGCTAGACACGGGCTGGCCGAACATACGGTTGCCATTAACCGCGCGGCGGCGCGAATCGCGCGGCAGGCATTCGGCGGCAGGCATGGATATGTGCTCGGGGACATCGGGCCGTTTGGAGGACTGATGCAGCCGCTTGGGGATACGCCCGTCGAAGAGGTGGAGGGCGCATTTCGCGAGCAGGCGGCGGCGCTCGCCGAAGCCGGGGTGGACGGCATTATCATTGAGACGCAAACCTCGCTGGACGAACTCGCCCTGGCCATCGAGGCGGCGCGGGCGGCGGGCGCAGCCTGCATTATCGGATCATTTGCCTTTGATGTGACTCGCGACGGGAAGAACGCGCGCACCATGATGGGCGTGGATCCGGAAAAGGCGGCGCGGTTTCTCGAATCGGCAGGCGCGCACGTAGCGGCGTTGAACTGCGGGACCGGCGTCGATATGGCATGGGCGGCGCGGATTCTTTCGCGCTACCGTGCCGTGTGCAACTTACCGATGATGGCGCAGCCGAATGCGGGATCGCCTATGCTGGAGGACGGCAGGGTAGTGTACAAAGAGACGCCCGGGGAGATGGCCGCCGGAGTGCCGAAACTGCTCGAGGCGGGGGCGCGCGTGATTGGGGCCTGTTGCGGCAGCACGCCCGAGCATATCCGGCGCTTCCGCGAAATTCTGGGGAGGGCGGATACATGAACCGCAGAACAATGCTGAGCGCGCTTGCGGGCGCGTTGCCCGCGGCGCGTTTGTGGGGGGCGGGTGTTTCTCCCGGCTTGAAAATTACGCGCGTCGAGACGGTGTACTGGAAGTCGCGGGACGAGGTCCCGTGGTGGCCGCACTGGACATGGGTGCGGCT
>JADLBG010000439.1 GCA_020847895.1 Bryobacterales bacterium | reverse complement strand
GCCGGATGCCTGCCAGCGGCGCGTGATTGTCCAGAGTCAGGCTGCCTGGCGACGAGATGACTCCCAGGCGCCTCCACAGATTCGCCAGGTCCACCGGAACAGGAGTGTCTTTACGCTCTTCGTAGAGCCGGTTGAGCACCGGGACGCCAACCGCGCGATCTCCCGCCTCCAGCGCGCGCCCGATCGGCCATTCGGTCTCAATATTGCCCCCAGCCGCGAGAATGCCGCGCAGCGCATGCTGCAGCCCACAACGGTTGTGCGTGGCCTCGCGTATGCGCACGTCGGCGTCGAAGCAGAACAGGGCGCCGCCCCAATACGTGTTCGCCCAGGATCGTGTCCCGTCGAGGCCGTTGTCGCCCGGTTGCGGCTCGCCCTGTGGGATATCGCGAACAAGGTCGGCCCACAACCGCTCCGCTTTCATCTGCCCCGCCTGCACTCTGGCGATCGGTTCCACGTAGGTGGCGAGACCTTCCTCCATCCAATGATGGCGGCGGGCGAGGGACGGGAAGCCCATGTGAACAAACTCATGGGTCAGCACCCAGTCATCCTGGAGTTGGGTTTCCGTGGCGTGCTCGCCCACCGAGATGCGCGTCGAAGCAGGAATACTGCCAAAGGTCACACCATGGCGGACTCCGTCACGCCCGGCAAGGGGCCGGATGTGCAACCGCGCCGGCGCAACCGGGAAACGGCCGTAATAGGTGGCAACCGCAGCCGCGGCGCGCGAAACCCATGCGAGAATCCGAGGCCTCCCCACGTCGAACTCTCCAGCGTCGAATGTCACCTCGATCACCGCGCCCCTCGTGCGGATTTCCTCCGCTCCTGCAAGCCTCCCGAGCCCGGCCGCGGCGGCGAGGATGGCGGTGCGGCGGTTCATCGAATGCGCGCGAACAAACGGCCTGCCGCCAACCCGGCCGCGATCGGGATCGCGATGATCAGACCGTGCCACACGGAGAGATGCCAAGCATCCAGTATGGGGCAGTGCAACTGCAGAACCACGAAGCCCACCAGGGCGCCGCTTCCACCCAGCAGAGCTCCCGTGGAGGGCAAACTCCCGGCATATCCCTTCCGGACCAGAACGAAGATCACTACCGAGGAAGCCAGTGCCACCGCGACTCCCGAGGCCAGGCAAGGCAGGCCGGCAAACCTGCGCGCGGCTTCATGAGGGAAGAGCACGGCAGCGGCCAGCGGGTATCCGGCGGCAAAGAACAGGAGCGGCGCCGCGGGGCGCCAGCGGAAGGCGCTTGCCGGAACCAGCGACCAGACGAGAGAGGGAAGCGTCAGCCCGGCAACCAGGACCGTAAACACAACCAGGACGGCAGCGCTGCCTGCCGGCAGTGCGACCCATCCGGACCGGCCGAAATGAAGTGAAAATCCAGCCACGAGAGCGGCCAGCAGGGCTGCCAGCGCAGCCACAAGAACCCGATTGGAAGGCAACGGCCGCAAAGGCCGCAGGTCCCGATGCACGATACGGCGAACCGTTGCATCAAGCTTGTCCGGCAGTTTCGGTGAGGGGACTTCCGCCTGCCTCAGGGCGCGGCATTCGGCGCAGGAACTCAGATGGGTGCGAGCCTCCTCGGTGTCCAGTTCCGTAGTCGTCCCCTCTGCAAGCATACGGTCAATGTCTTCGCATCTCATCAGGCGTGTTCCTTCCCTGGTGAGGACAGACCCAGCACCAGGCGCAGAGCCTTATAGGCGCGGTATGCCTTCTGCTTGACCGCGGCCGCCGTCGAGCCCGTGGCGCGGGCCACCTCTTCAACACTCATGCCCCCGGTCTTCAGCATCACCAGCACTTCGCGCTGTCCTTCGGGAAGGCCGCCGAGCAGCGCCTTGATGGATTCCGCTTCGAGATTGGTTTCCATAGCCGGCCGGGGATCGGTAAGCGGAGGGAAGGCGAGATCCTCCAGGCTCCCCTCCCGCCCGGCGGAACGTTGCCAGCGACGGTACAGATCGATCCGGGTATGCCGCGCAATGGCGAAGACCCAGGGAAGCACCGCTTCGCCCGAGCGATAGGTGTGCCGCGCGCGGTGGATGCGCAGCCAGCATTCCTGAATCAGATCGTCGATGTGCCGCGCGCCGCCTGCCAGCCCGTAAAAGTACCGCGCCAGGATCGGGTTGAGCGCGGTCACCAGCCTGTCGGCAGCCTCTCCATCAGCCTGCTGGTACCGCCGCATCCAATCATCGAGCGTGGCGGAGAGGTTCTCAGGCGCACTGGTATGTCCGGTTTTCTTCAACGGAGCCCATTGGTCAGTTTCTCTCTCCTCTGCGCAGGGATGCAAGGACACTGGCGGCGCGATTCCTTCCTCCTAATCGGGATTCGTTCGCGACGGCGGTTTGGTAACGCGGCTATCGGAACCGGCGGCGCAGGCAAGCGCCTTACGGGTGGTGGTGCTCACTGGAAGGCGGCTTAGATCGGCTTTCGCGATCCACAGAAAGCCCTCCGGAACATCCTTCACCGTGGCGCGGTGGACCGTGAACCGGTACTGATGGTTCGTGATCGAGTGACGGAATTCGCCCACCGGCGGCCCTGGCCTCGCAGACGGCAGGTGCTCCAGCTCCGGCAGTTCATAAAATCCTTTGAGTTTCGAGTCATGGTTGCGCAGCCATACCAGCAGCCTGCCGTTGCGTTCGATGATCAGTACTGCCCGCTCCACTTTTAGCGATGCTTGCCGGCGTCCTTTTACGGGCAACCGCGGCTGAGTGCCCAGGCGGCGCGCCTCGCACCACCCGCTTACAGGACAGAGGAGGCATTGCGGGTCCTTCGGCAGACAGACCGTGGCGCCCAGTTCCATGATGGCCTGGTTATAGGCCGCCGGTTGCGAAGGATGCAGCAACTGCTGTGCCCGCTGCTGGAAACGCCGGCGCGTCTTCCCGGCGGCGATGTCGGAGAAATCGTTGTCCAGGCGGCTGAGAACCCGCATGACGTTGCCGTCGAGAACCGCGTGCGGCAGATCGAAGGCAATGCTGGCGATGGCCGCGGCGGTGTAATCTCCCACACCCGCGAGCGCGCGGATCTCATCGAAGGCCCGGGGAAACTCACCCGCCCCGGTGACCGCGGCGGCTGCTCGTTGGAGGTTGCGCGCCCGCGAGTAGTAGCCCAGTCCCGCCCAGGCGGCGAGCACATCCGCTTCAGGCGCGGCGGCCAGTGAGGGCGGATCCGGAAAGCGGGCGAGAAAGCGTTCATAGTAGGGAATCACCGCCGCCACGCGCGTCTGCTGGAGCATGATCTCGCTGACCCAGATGTGGTAGGCGTTGCGCGTTCCCCGCCATGGCAGATCTCGCTTGTGCCGTTCATACCACCCGAGAAGCGCCTTGCGGAAAGCGGAGAGGGATTGCATCGGTTGTTATACTGTAAGGATATACCGTACCCGCCCATGCCCACTGTAGTCCATGACTCCATTCAGATTCGCGGCGCGCGTCTCCACAATCTGAAAAACCTGAGCCTCTCCATCCCTCATAACAAGCTGACCGTGGTGACGGGAGTATCGGGCTCGGGCAAGTCGTCGCTCGTGTTCGACACCATCTACGCCGAGGGCCAGAGGCGGTATGTCGAGTCGCTATCCGCCTACGCCCGGCAGTTCCTCGAACGTATGGAGAAGCCCGAGGTGGATGAGATTGACGGCATTGCCCCGCCCATCGCCATCCGGCAAAAGAACACCACTCGCAACCCGCGCTCCACGGTGGCGACGGCTACGGAACTGTACGACTACCTGCGCCTGCTGTGGGCGAGAGTCGGGCGCACCTATTGCCGCCAATGCTGCAGACAGGTGGAGCGCGATACCGTGGACCAGGTAGCCCGCCAGATGCTGGCCGAGACGGAAGGCTCCCGCTGGTATGCGCTGTTTCCCGTGCCCGCGTTCACCGGCAATGCCCATCGCCGCGATCATCTCTTCGGGCTGCGGAAGAAGGGGTTCACGCGGCTCTACCAGTTCGGGAAGGTCTTCGAGTTCTCCACGCCCGAGTCGCTGCTGGAGATCGATTTCTCACAGCCTCTGTTCGTGCTTGCGGACCGCTTCGTCGTGCGCGAAGACGAGCGGCAGCGCATCGTGGATACCACCGAAATCTGTTATCGCGAAGGCGGCGAAGTGGTATTCGAGGAGGCGGGGAGTTTCCCGCCGCGGCAACTTTCCTTCAGCGAGAAGTTCTCCTGTAAGTACTGCCGCATCGACTATCCCCAGCCTGAGCCGAGCCTGTTCAGCTTCAACAATCCGTTCGGCGCCTGCCCGCGCTGCCAGGGATTCGGAAACACCATCGACTATGACATGAACCGCGTGGTCCGCGAACGCTACCTCTCGTTGAACGAAGGCGCGGTGGATCCGTGGAACAAGCCGCAGTACTCGTGGTACCGCGCGGAGTTTCGCAAAGCCGTGCAGGGTCTGGTCCGGCAGAACGTGCCTTACAACGAACTGGCGCGCGAGGAGCGGATGCTGGTGGAAGAGCACGTGCAACGCTTCTTCCGCGAAGTGGAGACGAAGAAGTACAAGGTCCACGTGCGCGTGTTCCTGAGCCGCTATCGGGGCTATGCGACCTGCCCGGATTGCGGCGGGTCGCGTCTGCGCAAGGAGGCCATGCAGGTGCGCGTGAACGGACGCACGCTGCCCGAAGTGTGCGCGCTGAATATCGCGCAGGCATGGGAGTTCTTTCAGGCATTGGATCTGACTCCCGAAGAGAGCGGCGTGGCCGACAGGGTGATGGTGGAGGTTCGGCAGCGGCTCCAGTTTTTGCACGACGTGGGACTCGATTACCTTACCCTGGACCGCCTATCCTCGACGCTGTCCGGAGGAGAGGCGCAGCGGATTACGCTGGCTACGTGTCTTGGCTCGCGGCTTGTTGGCGCCTGTTACGTGCTCGATGAACCTTCCATCGGCCTGCACAGCCGCGATACCGGGCGGCTTATCGGCATCCTCGAGGGATTGCGCGACCTCGGCAATACGATTGTCGTGGTGGAGCACGACGCCGATGTGATGCGGGCCGCGGATCATATTGTCGATTTGGGGCCGGGCGCCGGCGAGGCGGGCGGCAAGATCGTCTTCGAGGGCGCCTACCAGGAGATGATGGAGCGGCCTTCCAGCCTGACGGGGCGTTACCTGCGCGGCGAACTGAAGACCTCGCTGCAATACCGCCGCCGCAAGCCGAATCCGAAGCAGACGATCACATTCCGCGGCGCGTGCGCGAACAATCTCAAGAACATCGACGTCGCGCTTCCTCTCGGCATGATGGTCTGTATCACGGGCGTTTCGGGTTCGGGGAAATCCACCCTCGTCCATCAGGTGATTCACAAATCGCTCGAACGCTACCTGGCGGAGAGCAACCGCAAGCCGTCCGAACTCGAAGAGGAGGTGACAGGCGCAGCCATTCCCACTTGCAGAAAAGTGGAACGGGCCGAGTTGATTACCGGCGTCGTGCTCGTCGATCAGTCACCCATCGGGCGCACGCCGCGGTCGAATCCGGTCACCTACGTGAAGGCGTTCGATCAGATCCGCGAGATCTTCGCATCCACTCCGGAATCGGATAAACGGGGCTACACCGCCGGCCACTTCTCCTTCAACATTCCTGGCGGCCGTTGCGAGACATGCCAAGGGGACGGAACGGTGACCGTGGAGATGCAATTTCTGGCGGACGTGGAACTGGTGTGTGAGGACTGCAAGGGTACGCGCTACAAGAGCGGCATTCTCGATGTGAAATACCGCGGGTTGAACATTCACCAGGTTCTGCAACTGACGGTGAAAGAAGCCGTGTCGTTTTTCTCCGATCATCCGAAGCTGGTGGCGAAGCTGAAGGTGCTGGTGGACGTGGGGCTCGGCTATTTGCGCCTGGGGCAATCCGCCACGACGCTGAGCGGAGGCGAGGCGCAGCGCGTGAAACTGGCCGCGCACCTCTCGCAAGCGTCCGCCAAGAGCACGCTCTTCATCTTTGACGAGCCGACGACGGGTTTGCACTTCGACGATATCGCAAAGCTTCTGGATGCGTTTCAACGGCTGATTCAGAACGGCGCGAGCGTGCTGATCATCGAGCACAACCTGGAAGTAATCCGCGCCGCGGACTGGGTGATCGACCTTGGGCCGGAAGGCGGCGATGCGGGGGGCGCCGTGGTGGCCGTGGGAGCGCCCGAGGAGATTGCCGCCGCGGGGAACTCGTATACCGGCGAGTACTTGAGGGCCTTGCTGGCGGGATAAGTTTGTGTCAGCCCGCGGGCGATGTCCCCGGCGCCGCGGCGCGCATGGAGAAGGAGGGCGTGGCGAGGGCGCTCAACAGCATCTGGTGCGTATTCTCCTCGATCAGGTACACCAGGCGCTCCTCCTGTCGTGTGATTACGGCCAACCGATGATTACTCAGCGCGAGACACAGTTGCTGCTCGCCCGGAGTGAGTTGATCGGATGCGACGCAGACGCCGCCGCCCGCGGCCGGGTACATCTTGCGCAGGAAGCCGCGAAGGAAGATCTGCGGGTCGACGCCATCGATGGCGGCTCCCGCCATCCACCAACGCTGTTCGGAGGGTCCGGACATATGGGGTCCGGCAGCCCAGGCGAGCAGGAAGATCACCACGTCGATGAAGGCGGCAAGCGCCAGAGAAAAGGCCGGGCGTCCGGAGGAATTGCGGGCCAGTTCATCGAACGCCACCAGGAGATCCTCCTGGGTGGACGTGGTGCGGTCGACATAGGAGGCGAAGCCGGGAAGGGAGGGTCTT
This sequence comes from Bryobacterales bacterium, assembly GCA_020847895.1. Lineage (GTDB taxonomy): Bacteria > Acidobacteriota > Terriglobia > Bryobacterales > Bryobacteraceae > CADEFT01. The sequence goes on along the minus strand of JADLBG010000439.1, from coordinate 742 downwards.
TCGATGGCGCCGGAATGACGGGTTTGTTCCACGTCGGCCCAGGGCGCGGCCGCGACGAGGCCTTCGAGATCGCGGATCTGTTTCTCGCTCGGGTCGGTGGGCTTACGGGCGGCGCGCCAGACGGCGAGGGCGCGTTGGGATTCCTGAATCCGTTCGAGGGATTGGCGCGCGAGGCGCGAGTAGCGGTCGAAAGCGGTATAGCGCAATCCTTCGCCGGAGCCTTCGCGATAGGCGGAATTGTAGGTTTGGGCTTCGCGCGCCACGGCCTCGCGAACACGCGCCAGGTAGGGATCGGCGTCCTGGGCGCGGGAAATGTATCCCGCTTTCTTCTCCGCGGCCGTCATCTCGTCCAGTGCGAGGACGTGCTTCTGCTGCTCGGCGGCGGACGCCGTGAGCAACTGGTCGGCCTTCAGGGCGGACTCGCCGAGTGCGTCATACAGCTTACGCTCGATTTCCGCGGGGCGTTCGCGGGCGGAGAACCAGGTGTAGAGGCTGACGTAAGAGAAGGCGATGGAAACCATCGCCGTGCAGACATACACGGTCACCAGGAGCGCGCGCCGTTCCCGTGTGATGCCGGCAAGCCATGCCGTGATGACTAATGCGGTTTGAATTCCCAGGGACGCCAGCAGAGCGAACCAGGGGCTGAGATACAGAGCCATTCCTTGTTGCGTGGTATACCAGGAGACCAGCGACAGAAGGCAACTGGCCGCAAAGAGAACCATGACCAGCGGGCGCGTCATGT
>JADLBG010000438.1 GCA_020847895.1 Bryobacterales bacterium | reverse complement strand
CCTCATCACGCTGCTGCGCAAGGAAATGACGCAGCAACCTGCATTGCTCAAGATCTTCGGCTTTCAAATCACCGATTCCGCCCTCGTTCAGGCCGCTGCCGCTTGAAATAATGTAGAAACTCCAGACTTGGGAATTTCCCAAGTCGCCTCCAGCTTTGCCCGCCACGCGGCGACCGTCTTGTGATCGACCCCCACATGTTGGGCGATTTGTGAATCGCTCTGCCCGGCGCCCTTTGGGTGCGTCAAGGCGGCCTGCACCGCCCGGTGCTTATCGCTGTTGGTCCGCCTCAAACCGTTAGTCTTGTTCGCGGCGAAGCTGTACCACTGGGCATCCTCCTGCGTGCCCTGATGCACTTCGCACGCAATCTCCTCACGGCCGGCTTGATCCGCCGCCTTGACCCGGTGGAAACCATCGGCGAGCCAGTAGTCGGTACCGTCGTAGAAGACGATCACGGGAGGGAAATTCGCCCCGTCGGTCATCGCATCCATGTAGTCGAAGACCGTGTCGAAATCGATGGCAGCGCGCGGCTGCGTGCCGCCATCCAGCCTGATGTTGCTGATCGGGATGTTTTCGGCGTGGCTCATCGGCTTCCTCCCGCGATGAAGTAGGTTGGTCCGATTCCCGCCGCGAGGAAGGCCTGGCGGATCTGGGCGATGCGTTCGTACACTGCCGATTTGGCCGTGCCCAGCGTCCGGCCGGCCTCCGTCGGTGAACCGCAGCGAAGAGCCAGGACTGTTTCTCTGAGTGCGACTGGCAACGTCTTCATGACCTTGCCCACGTCCAACCAGAACTCCTGCCTCTCTACCGTTGCCGGTGAGGCAATGAAGAGATCATCGAGTGCGCCATCATCGACAAGGTCAGGACGGCCAAGGTGCAGACGCCGGCGGGCCAGACGGTACCGCTGGATGGAGGCGACCTCCTTATCCATGACCCGGCAGGCGAACGTGTTGAGCGAGGACCGTTTGCTGTCAAACCTTCGCGCCCGCGAACAGATGGCCAGCAGAAGCTGGGCCTCAATGTCTTCTCTGTCATCCGTGGTTAAACCGCATTGACCGATGGCAGCGTTGGCCTTCATGCGGGCCAAACCGCGCATCGCAGCCATATGGAGTTCCAGGTTCATGTTGGTCATGACCGGCCTCCTCGTCGACTGGCCGCCACCTCTACTTCCATCGAGAAGGGAAGCCCATGGCGGATCTCGAGCGTGCGAATCTCCCCGGCCTCGACGTCGTGGGCATACTCGAAGAATTCGGCTACCTGGCGCTTCAGTTGATGCTCGGAGTGCGGCCGCTCGGCAGCGGTCTCGGCTCCAAACTTCACATCGCGAACGGCAACAGGCCACGGATCGAGAACGATCTGTCCGTTGCGAATCTGGACGTATTCAAAGCGGCCGAAGCCCACCGCCTGCATGGCGGCGAGGAACCGCTGTTCGGACGGCGTCAGGTCGCGAGAGAAGCAGGGCCTGGATGCGCTGCTCATCGCGCTCCCTCCCCACCACTGGGCCGGGTTTCCAGCCATGCCTGAACGTCTTCCAAGCGATAGCGGACCGCCGAGCCGATCTTGATGTAGCGAGGTCCTTTGCGGAGGAGACGCCAGCGGCGTACTGCCGCTTCGCTGAGCCCGCAGATCTTGGCTACATCGTGCTCGCTCAGTAGCGGCTCAATCCGCTGGCCACCTTGCGTAATTTGTTGTGCGTTGTTTTGAATTGCAGCCACGAGATGAGATTGCCCGAGGTATGCGGTGAGAGGTCAAGGTTGGAGAAGGTAGGAAAATTTCGGCTGAATTCAGCGGTCGGGGTAGGAGAACAAACCTACCGCAACAGATGGCGGGAAATGCCCTGTTTTTGCATTACTTGGGCTGCGTGTCTTCCTTGAGCGTGGGTTCGTTCCACCGGGGCAGTGGATCACGTTCGGCAAGCTGGTGCAGCAGCCACGCGCCGGTATTCTCATCGAAGAGTGTGTGGATAAATTGGTAAGTCCGGTTGACGACATCGATCATGAGGTCTTTCATTTCGTCGTCGTTGAATCGTGAGACCTCGGGCCAGGGGATCGGGCCGTACGGGCTGCGAACCTCCACATCGGAGTAGTCGCCGGAGGCAGAACTCGGCGATATGCCGGCATGGAGATCCTCCAGCCTTGAATTGCGGAAGCACTGCAACACCAGGTACTTCGCAAGACGTTTCTGAAGCACTGGGTCGGTGATGAATGCGCGTGCCGCTTCGTCGGCGCTCATGGAGCCTCCGGGACTCCTCCACTATCACATGGAAGCGCCGGAAACGTATCGTCGATTTGCTCGATTTTGCGAGGGTAGGAATTGGGTAGGAGGTCGTCCTACCCTGAGTACACGGTTCCCAGGCTCATTGTGGTCTTACAGATCTGCGCTGGTAGAGACTGTCGTGAGGAGGCATCGCGGCGTATGCCGCCTGGGTCTGTGGCGGCGACTACCCCCGCGGATGCCCTCTCTCGCGACCTTCCCTCCCGGATATCGGAAGATCCAATCGGAGCAGCGGCCGCCAATGTTCGGAATGCTTGCGTTCGCGTCCTTGTATCAGAGTCGCGCCCTGAACCCGGTATAATGGCCGATCAACTCTTCCATGACACGGGTTTGCATTGTCGAAACACAGGGCCATCCAGCTCCAAGGACGCTCGAACGCCGATTGGCTGAGGTCGAGGGCTTTGCTGTTCGAACCGTGGCAGCCGTACCTGACGAACTGGAAATGGCCGAGGGTTTGGTTCTGAACAGCATCCCAAGCGCAGAGGGATCGATACCGGAAGGTCAGATCCTGCACTTCATTGAGACTGGCGGCGGCGTTTTCGCGATTCATGACTCGGTATATCCGTACGCCTACAACAAGGATTTCATCGCGGCGTGCGGAATCCGAGCCGCGTATGGGGCGATGCAGATGGTGGTTGAGCCGAACCGGAGCTTCGTGCAGGTCAATCTGGCAGTTCCGGTTCACGGCGACCCGCTCTCGCGGTTTCCAATTGATCCGATGCCGGCTGGTGCCGGTCACCCAATCCTCGAAGGAGTTGAGACATTCGAATTGGCGGAAGAGGCATGGGCGCAAAATCTCGCTCCGGGCGTTCGCCCGTTACTGTCAGCGGATGTAGGCGATCGTGTGTTCGCGCCACAGCGGTTCAGGGAAGGCCCGATTCCTGTGGCCGCGTGTAGGATGCTTGGTGCGGGACGTTTGGCGTGGTTCTCCTTGGGACACTTTGCAGCAACGTACGACGACGCGAATTTCTTGAGAATAGCGGCGAACGCGGTGCGGTGGGTAGGCAAGGAAACCAACGAACGAACCTTCGAATACGATCTATTCCTGAGCTTTTCATCGACAAACCGGGACGAGGCCCGGGCGATTGAAAAGCGTGGCGAAGCAATGGGTCTGCGCGTATTCCTCGATGAGAAGGCAATCGAGCCCGGAGCGATTTGGGAGGAAGTGATCCGAAGGGGACTTTTGAATAGCCGGGAATTGGCGGTGCTCGCAACGCCAGAGAGCCTCGAAAGCGAATGGGTGAAAACCGAGTGGGGTTCGGCCTGGGTGTTGGGCCGGACCATCACTCCGATCATTTTGCGGTTGGATCCTCGAAAACTGCCTGATCGGTTGAAACAGCGACAATGGATCGACTACCACCGGTTTGAGGAATTTCTCCAAGCCTTACAAGGCCGCGGAGTCGTATCGTTGAATCCAAGTTTGCCGTAACTCGTTGGCGAATTTCCGAAACGGTGCACTAAGCCGCGGGCTTTGCGGTGCTGGTCTTTAATGGAGTCTTGCCGGATAGCACATTCTCAATCCTCTGCGACATCACCGAGTCGTCACTCAACTCCCCGCGCCGCCAGCGCTGCATGTCAGGCTTGTGTACGCCGGCGGCATCGGATACGGCCGCGATGGTGGTCTCGTTGGACGCCACAAACTCCTGTAGCCGTTTCTCACGATGCTCGGATAATACTTCGGGATCGAGAGGCGCGGATTCAGCCGGAATCACATGGCCTCCACCGGAGCCATTTAACGGATGGGTGATCTCGTCCGCCGGCGACGCCAGTTCCTGTTCAAGGCGTTCGTTATGGCGCCGCCATGCTTCGAGCCCCAGCCGCGCGCTTTCCGCCGCGACGGCGGCGCGCACCAGTTGATGGAAGCAGGCGACCGCAACATCGCCCTTCCGGAGTAGGAGCGACTCGTACGGCCGCAGCTTCGCGTCATACGTTCGTTCCGAAACAATCCAGACACATTCGCGCAGGAACTTTTCGAACTCATTCGGAAGCGGAATCTCCGCCAACGCAGTGGTGCCATATGCGGGAATGATCATTTCGGCATATCGAACGCCCGCTTGCCAGTGCGGCGGGATGTGATTTTCCAGGCGAATAGGATCGAACTCGGCCAGTTCGCCCAAGTGTTTCCTCCAGTCGCGCCAGTTGGCCGCCACCTCCCGCGATCGGAAATCTACCTCGGCCTTTGCTCGTGCCTTACGCACCGTAGCAGTCGCCGCCAGAGACCGCATCCGGGCCTCCGCCGCTTCCCGAGGGTTGTTGAAGAAGCTGAGAAACCCACCTCGCTCCATATCTACCTCTTGAATGCTGAATCCCGATTGTAGCATGGCGAAGAGATAGCGAAAATACCAAATCGGACCCGCTGCTTCTATCCTTCTCAGAACGAAGGTAGATTTTGGTCCTTGCCACGCACATCGGGTCGCATCCAGCGAAAACTCTATGACACCGATTCCTTTTCTGAACAATGAGTTACAGTCCCACGACCAGCTCGCACCACGACCGACGTTGTTCCGCCCACTCAACCAGTGCCGTTACGTGACGCACGCGGCGCTCCGGTGGTAGGGAACCTTCCGGGAACAGCAGTTGCTCCTGGATGTCCGGGGCCAAGTTGGACAGATTCATGATCTGCGTCACCCGGGCCCGGCTCACGTAGCCGAGCCGAGCGATGTCGGCATAGTCGCGGAACTCTCCGCTATCGACCAGTCCCTGGTACTTCACGGCGAGCGCCATCAGGCGAGTGACCCGCGGTGTGCGCTCGCGCGCCGGTGGCCGGACACCTTCGGTAGACAGTGGGGTTGCGTGCCGCGGCAACTTGAGCGTTACCTCCAATTCGATCAATGGAGCACTATTGTTCCTTCGCCTCATTCGATCTTCCTCCCCGAGCACAATTCCCGCATGCCTTGCGATCGAAACGCCACCGTGACCTTCTGTGTGCGACCGTCGTAGCCGACTCGCTGCACGACCAGGTTCACAAGTCGCGCCTGCTGATGTGCCCTCATGGAATCCCAAACACCATCGAACCTCCGCAGTTCGGCGAGGACGTCGTCCACGTTCAGTGGATCGTCCTGCAACACCGTCAGCTCCTCCCGGATCGAAACGAGTCGCTCCTCGATCGCCTGCACCTCCTTATGCACTTCCACCATCCGGTCGAAGCGCGCCGCGGCGCCGTCCTCTTCACCCGAGACCGTAGCGGCACAGACCATCTCGGAATGCAGACGGCGGAGCTGCTCCTTGCACCCTGCCTCCTCTTTTCCGAGTTGTTCTAGTCGCACGGCTATTTGCGCCCGGGCATGTTCTACGGTCCTCTGGGCGAGATCCGGATCGCTACCGAGCCTGCGGACGGCCTGAATGACCGCGTCCTCCAGATTCTGAGCGGCAACGGATTTCGTCTCGCACTTGTTCCAGCCGTGCTGCTGGGCGTGGTAGCAAGCGCCCCGGCTTTACCCTTGATCGCAAAGATGCGCCGGTGATATCGCACGCGGCAGAAATCATAAACCTGCTGGGTGTGAAAGCCCGAGTCGATCGCGCAGCCCGCCACCGGCAGCGAGATGCCGTATTCGTGCAGCCACTGCCGGTTGAGGTATTCATCGAGCGCCCGCCACAGTTCGGGAGCGCTCGGGTCACCCGGAAGCACCCTGTACTCGATCGACCACGATTGCTCGCCCTTGCCCCAGCCAATCAGCTCGAGCTCAGCGCGGTCCAACTGAAGATCGACGCCTACCGTCAACAGGCAGACGCCGGCGGGAAGTCGCGGCCCGTAAGTCTCGCGCCGTTCGAGCAACGTCGCGATGTCGACGCTGGTTTGCCGTTCATCATCCCAGAGTTCGCCCAGCGCCGTGTTGATGAATGCGCGCAGCGTCTCCGGCCCGCCCGCGTTCGCCTCCAGGAACTCGACCGCCGTTTCCGGCCACTCCTTCCATGGCGAGTACAACTGGTTGATCCAGAACCCGGCGATCT
>JADLBG010000437.1 GCA_020847895.1 Bryobacterales bacterium | reverse complement strand
TCGTCGTGGATCGTAGGCTGGGGCGGCGGGTAGATCGGCAACTGTATGAGACGCAGCAGAATGGGCAGCAGAAAGGCGAACAGCAATGGCCATTTGAGCGAGGAGGAAAATGATTCGCCCCAACCTTCGAGCCGCCGGAACCAGCGATCCCCGAGCCGGGGAAAAAACCAGGCCAGGGCGAGAGCCAGAACAACAGCAACCGCCTCGAGAAAGACGTTGGCCGCCGAACTCTGAAGGACCTCGTGAATCCACTGTAAGCGCATGCCGTCAGCGATCGCGATCGATCACCAGGTCGGTGACGGCTGTGAGTGCGCGCTGATAGGGGGAATCCGGGAACTCGGCGATGATGGCTTTCGCCTTCGCGGTGAAGTGAACCGCGCGTTCACGAACTTTCTCCACGCCTTTGTGGCGCTCAATCATTCGCAGGATGCGCGAAAAGGGAACGTTGTCATAGCTGCGGTCCGCCAGCACCCGCTCCACCATGCCGCGTTCCTCCGGGCTTGCCGCCGCGAGGGCGTAGATCAGCGGAAGAGTGACCTTCCCTTCCCTCAGATCGTTGCCCACGGGCTTGCCGAGAATGGTTTCCCGCGCCGTGAAGTCGAGAACGTCGTCCACCAGTTGGAAGGCAATTCCCAGATTCCAGGCGAACTCTCCGAGGCGCGCTTCCGTAGCCTCGCCGGCGCCGGCCACATGCGACCCCAGTTTGGCGCAGACGGAGATGAGACAAGCAGTCTTGCGGTCAATCAACTGCATGTAATCGGCTTCGGAAATGTTGATCTTGCCGATCCGCTCCAACTGAAGCAGTTCTCCCTCCACCATCATCTGCGTGAGATTGATGAGGAGATCGAGGATATGGAAGTTCCGCTCCCGCAGGGCAATCTGAAACGCCTGCATATAGAGCCAGTCCCCGGCCAGGACGGAGATGTGGTTTCCCCAGATGGCGTTCGAGGAAGGGCGTCCGCGGCGCGTTTTCGCCGTGTCGATGACGTCGTCATGGATGAGCGTGGCGGCGTGAATCAATTCCACGATGGCCGCCATGCGAATGGTATCCGGGGTAACCCCGCCCACGAGGCGGCTGGAGAGGAGCAGCAGAGTGGGACGCAGACGTTTCCCGCCGGAATCCTGAAGGTAGCGCGCAATGTGGGTGACCGCTTCCACACTCGCTACGGATTCCGAACTCAGTTCCCGTTCGACTAGTTTCAGGTCGTCCTTCACCAGATCGAAGATTTCCTTGGCGGTGAGAGACTGACCCAGCCTGCTGCTAAAACCCATGCGAAGTAATCCAGTTTAACCTACTCGCGAGAGGCCGCGCGTGGCTTTGTGACGGCAAGTTGTTTACAGCCCGCCTATTGCCCGCTCCGCGCGGAACGCGGTTCGTGGTGAAAGACAAGCGCGGCCGCAACCATGCAGGCAATGCCCAGCACCACGGAGATGGTTCCCGCCAAATCCGGAGCATTCGTGGCGGCGCTGTATCCGGAGAGATACGCGGAGCGATAGATGAACAGAATGCTGAGTCCTATCAGCGGCGGGCCTGCCTGATGGATTCCACTGGCTGTGAATCGCATCGCGATGGCAGTGGCCAGGAGGGAGAACGCCACGGAAGTGGCGACCGTGGCCAGAAAGGTGTTGCCCTGAGTGCGCAAAATCAGCGCAGCGAGAAAGCTGACACCGCCCATGATCATGACAATTCGTCGCGTAGTCATAGGAATGACCCGCTTGAATTGTAGATCAGGTTGAAAGGAAAAGATAGAGTACCGGGCGCGCTTCTTCAGGCATGCGCCGTCAGCGCCTGGGCGGCCAAACGACGCCCTGATCCTTCTTCGCAACCGGCGCGATGCCCTTGTAGACGAACTTCTGCACGCGCTGTCCATGATACGTCTCGGTGGTGAAGATATTCCCCTTGGAGTCCGTGGCAATGCTGTGCACGGCATAGAATTGCCCGGGTTGCCGGCCGCCGTCGCCGAAGGAAGTGAGTTCCGTCAGCGTCTGGCGATCGAGAACATGGACCTTCATGTTCGAACCATCGGCGACGTACAGATACTTCTGCTGGGGGTCCTTCGACAGCGCGATGTCAAATACGGATCCATCCCCCAGAGTGTTCTTTTCAATGAACGTTTCCTTGACGAACTTGCCATCGGTGCGGAAGACCTGGATGCGGTCATTGGTACGGTCGCAAACGTATAGCAGTCCATCCTTGGCAAGATCCACGCAATGCACGGGCGTACGGAACTGCTGGGCGGGGGGATCATTCGGATTATAAGGCGGAAGTTGCGTGTCGTCGGGCTTGTGGCCGTAGGCGCCCCAATGCCGTTTGTACTTGCCGGTGTCCGCGTCAAAGACGATTACGCGGCGGTTGCCGTAGCCATCGGCGACGTAGAGTTCGTTCGTCTTCGCGTCCACCAGCGTCTTGGCGGGCAGACGGAGATTTTCGAGATCGTTGCTGCCCTTGCTCATGTTCGGCTTGCCGATCTGCATGAGGAACTTGCCGGACTGCGTGAACTTCAGCACCATGCTGTCGTGAACCGAGCCCGCGCCGCCCATCTTGCTTTCGTCATGGGCGAGCGGAGCGGGCCGCGCCCCGCGGCCATTGCCGCCAATCCAGACGTTGCC
>JADLBG010000436.1 GCA_020847895.1 Bryobacterales bacterium | reverse complement strand
TGAACCTCGCGGCGGACCAGTTCCTTGTGCATCGCGCAAACGGCTCGCCCACGGTGATCGCCGGCTATCCCTGGTTTACCGATTGGGGCAGGGACACAATGATCAGCCTCCCAGGCCTTCTCATCACGCGTGGCCGTCCCGGCGAGGCCGAGGACATAATTAAAGGCTTCCTCCAGGCGATGGACCAGGGCGTGATCCCGAACCGGTTTCCCGATGCCGGGGAAAAGCCCGAGTACAACACCGCCGACGCAACCCTGTGGATGTTCCCGGCCGTCTGGGCTCTCCAACAGGCGGGTTTCAGCGGAAAGTTCCTGAGGGAAACGTTCTATCCCGCGGCGAAGGAGATTCTCCAGTGGCATACCCGCGGCACGCACGACGGCATTGGCGTGGATGCCGGGGACGGCTTGCTGCGCGCCGGCGCCGAAGGAACCCAGCTTACCTGGATGGACGCCAAGACCGGCAACTGGGTGGTCACGCCCCGCCATGGCAAACCCGTCGAGATCAACGCCCTCTGGTACAACGCCTTGCGGATGATGGCCCGTTGGGCGTCGGAGTTTGGAGAGCTCCGGTACGCCGCGGAACTGAAAATGGAAGCCGCGCGCGTGCAAAGCAGCTTCGAAGCGAAGTTTTGGAATCCGAAGCGCCGGTGCCTTTACGACCGGTTGGCCCCGGAAGGCCCCGATGAGCGCTTGCGTCCGAATCAGATCTTCGCCATTAGCCTGCCCTTCCCCCTGATGAGCGAGGATCAGCGCCAATCGATCCTGGAGCGGGTGGAGAAAACCCTGCTCACGCCCGCCGGTCTGCGAACGCTCGCCCCGGGCGAACCCGATTACCGCGGCCGCTACGAGGGGGGACCGCGAGAACGGGATGGAGCCTATCACCAGGGGACAGTGTGGCCGTGGCTGTTGGGCCCATTCCTCGAGGCGCGCCTTCGGGTGTTCGGGTCCACTGCCGATAACCTGTCATTTTGCAGAAGATTACTGCAAGGTATGGAAGTGGAACTTCAACGCTGTTGCCTCGGTTCCCTCCCCGAAATCTACGACGGCGACGCCCCCCATCGCCCCAAGGGAGCCGTCGCCCAAGCCTGGAGTGTCGCCGAATTGCTGCGCATGATCCCTCTGCTTGCCGGAAGATAACATCCATTTTTCCCTAAGTACTTCCTCCCACGGGTAAAGTGGAAACCCCCTACGTTCGATAGTAAGGACGTGGTGGTTGTGACCGGCAAATCTCCCGTGCTTGCGGATGCCGCCGACGTGCTGAGCGATCAGCTCAGAAACCACCTGCGCCGGCTCGCTGTCCTGTTGCGGCCACATGCCCACTCCATTGAGAGGCGCTTCGAAAAGCGGCTCAAACTGATGCAACTGGGAAGCCGGGAACGCGCTGCTCTCGCCGCCATCACTCCGGGCGCGGTGGCCAGGTCGTTGGCCAACGGGCAGGTGGCCGGTTCCTTCTTCGAACAGGTCGAGTACAACGGCCGGCGGTTGGCCAAGCTCAACCTCCCACCGAGCCAGATCATTACGGCTCTCGAAGAGTACGACAATCTCCTCACCCCCCTGCTGCGAAAGATGTTCCCGGAGGAATACCTCAACTTCCAGTGGGTCAGGGATCAACTCCACTTCTGTGTCATCCTCACCCTGAACAACGCCTACTACCAGGTGCGCGAAACCGAGACGCAGGCCTTCTACGAACTGTTCCGGGTAGAACTGGAATCGCGGAATCTGGATGAGCTTCTGGGGCGCTTCCTGGCAACCCTGGCCCACTTTTGCCGCGCCGACGCCGGGCATCTCTTCCTGCTCGAACCCGAAAGCGGCGATTGGCAGCACAAAGGCAGCGTCGATGGCAGTGGCCGCCGCCCCACCGTTCCCGCCTTGGACGGCTTGCTCAGGGATGCCAAAGTCCTGCGGAAACTGTACGCCCCTCGCTGCTGGAAATGGACAAAGGCGGACGGGAACGGCAGCGGACGAGCCTGTGGGGTTCTGCTCGACTCTTCCTGGTCGAAACGTTTTGCTTCCTGCTGGTCCATCCCACTGGTGGAGGGCTCGCGCGTCGCTGGAGTCATCCAGTTTGGTTTCCGGAAGAACTACGAATGGCTGCCTCGGGAGCAGGAACTGCTCGCCGCCGCCGCCGAACGCTGTCTCATGGCCGCGGAGAAGGCGCGCCTTGTCGAGGATCTGGCCAAGCGCGAAGAGCAGGTTCGGACACTCGCCGAACATATGCTCCATGTCGAGGAGGTCGAGCGGCGCCGCATCAGCAGAGAACTCCACGACGAAGCAGGTCAATCCCTCCTATGCGTCCGGCTTCAGCTCGAAATGATTGAACAATCGATGCCCGAGGATTCGGCTTCGAGGTCAAGGCTGGGAGAAGTGCGCGAAATGACCGAGCGCACCATTCTCGAGATTCGCCGCTTGATCGCCGCCTTGAGCCCCGCCGTATTGGAGCAGTTGGGGCTCGGAGCCTCCTTGCGGCAGCTCGTTACTCGCTTCCGGCGGGTCCATCCGGCCAAAGTCAAGTTACAGTTGGCCAAACTGCACAACTTGCCGAAAAAGCTGGAGATCATCGTATATAGGCTGGTACAGGAGTGTTGTAACAACATTGCGAAGCATTCCATGGCTTCGCGTGTAAACATTTCCGCCTCAACTGCCGATGGGGTACTTAGATTGCAGGTTGCAGACGATGGCGTCGGGTTTCATGTCGAAGAGGCTTTAGAGAAAAGAAACTCATTCGGTCTCGCGGGAATCCGTGAACGCGTGGTCCTCATGGGAGGAAGGTTCTCTCTCGAAAGCCGTCCTGCTCCGCATTCGGGGCGGATCCCCCAAAGGGCGCGCGGGCGGCAAACGCGGTTTCCGCATGGAACTCGTATCACGATTGATTTACCTGTTGCTCAAGGAAGCAGTAAGACCGTAGTTAGACACTAATCGAACGTCGGACGTACTTATGCCAAAAATTCGAATCATGCTGGCGGATGATCACACTCTCTTCCGCCAAGGAATCCGAACGCTGATCGCCGCCGAACCCGACATGGAGGTGGTGGGCGAGGCGTCCAACGGAGGCGATGCCGTTGACAAAGCAGGAGAAGTCCGCCCGGATGTTGTTCTCATGGACATCGGCATGCCAGGCTTGAGCAGCTTCGAGGCTACACGGCAGATCAAGAAAAATCGCCCCGAAACAAAGATTCTCTTTCTCACCATGTACGACGATGAAGACTACCTCGTCGAAGGCATGGAGGTCGGCGCCAGCGGTTATGTGCTCAAGGACTCTCCCGCGGCGCAACTCGTCGCCGCCGTCCGCGACGTCGCCCGCGGAGGCAGTTACCTCAGCCCCCGCATGCTCTCCCAATTGGTGGACGACTTCCGTTCGCGTATCAAATCGGCAAACCGCCTTCCCCGCTTCGCCACCCTCACCACGCGTGAGCGCGAGGTGTTGAAGATGCTTGCCGAAGGCAATTCCGTGAAAGAGATCGCCTGCGACCTCAACCTCAGCGTAAAAACGGTCGAGGCGCACAAGTTCAACCTCATGCGCAAGCTCGACATTCACAACAAGGCCCAGCTTGTGCAATACGCCATCCAGAAGAAGATCATCAAAATCCCCAACCTCGTCTAAAGGTCTATCCGGCGGCGCCTTGCATCACGGGACTCGGCGCCGCCAACCTTTCCCCTCTACCCCCTTTCATTCCCTCCGTCCGCTCTTCACCCTCCCTGCCATCCCCTCGCGCTATGATTTGAAGCGAAATGGCAAACCTTGTTTCCTACTACAAAGAAGGCAATGTCGCTGTCATCGCGGTGGACAATCCACCCGTGAACGCCCTCAGCCCCGGCGTCCCCGAAGGCATCATGGAAGGACTCCGCTGGGCATTGATGCACGATGATGTGGAGGCGGTGGTTCTTGCCGGTCGAGGCCGTACCTTCATCGCCGGCGCCGACATTCGGGAATTCGAGAAGATTCACGCGGGCCATCATGGTGGCCTCGACGCCATCCTGCGGCTATTGGCGGACTTGGAGGACAGCGACAAGCCCGTCGTCGCCGCCATTCACGGCACGGCGTTTGGCGGAGGTCTGGAAGTGGCGATGGCCTGCCACTACAGGGTGGCCGTCCCCACCGCGCAGGTGGGCCAGCCCGAGGTCAAATTGGGGATTATACCCGGAGGCCAAGGCACCCAGCGCCTGCCGCGTCTGGCCGGCCTCGGGAAGGCCCTGGAAATGTGCTCACTCGGCGAACCCGTCCGCGCCGCCGAGGCCAAGGCGGCAGGCATCATTGACGAATTGATCGAAGGTGAACTGCTGCCCGGAGCCATCGCCTTCGCCCGCCATGCCACGGCTCGGACTCCGCCGCGGGCCAGCCAGAAGATTGCCGCTCCCGATCCGGACGCGGTTGCCGCCGCGCACGAGGCCGCCTCGAAACGCCTTCGCGGGCAGACCGCTCCACACGCGGCGATTGAGGCCGTCGAGGCCGCCTCGCGGCTGCCCTTCCGCGAGGGCTGCCAGGTGGAGACACGGCTGTTCGATCAATGCCTCGCCTCCGATCAATCGAAGGCCCTCATCCACGTCTTCTTCGGCGAGCGCACTGTCTCCAAGGTGCCCGGCATAGGCAAGGACGTGGAAACCCTGCCCATCCGGCGGGTGGCCATCGTCGGAGCCGGAACCATGGGCGGAGGCATTGCCATGGTCTATGCCAATGCCGGTATCCCGGTCCTTCTGAAAGAGGCCAACGAGGCGGCTCTCGACCGCGGCATGGCCACCATCACGCGAAACTATGCCAATTCCGTAAAGCGCGGACGATTCACGGAGGAGTTCGTCGGCCAGCGGTTGAAACTGATCACCCCTCACGTCAACTACGGCGGATTCGAAGACGCCGATATCATCGTCGAAGCGGTGTTCGAAGACATGGAACTGAAGAAGCAGACCTTCGCCGAATTGGACAAGGTGACGCGTCCCGATGCAATCCTCGCGTCAAACACCTCCACGCTCGATATCGACGAAATCGCCGCGGCGACTTCACGTCCACACATGGTCATCGGCCATCACTTCTTCAGTCCGGCGAACGTCATGCGCCTCCTCGAGATCGTGCGCGGCAAGGCAACCGGCGCGCAAGTGATCGCCACCTCAATGGAACTGGCGCGCCGCCTGAAAAAAGTCGGCGTCCTGGTGGGCAATTGCCGCGGCTTTGTCGGAAACCGGATGTTCGCCCCCTATTGCCGTGAGTCCGTGTTTCTCGTGGAAGAGGGTAACACTCCGGAGCATGTCGATGGCGCCCTCTACGCCTTCGGGATGGCGATGGGTCCGCTCGCCGTGCAGGACCTCGCCGGACTCGATGTCGGCTGCCGCATCCGGAAGGAGTTCAAGCACCTGGAACAGCCCGGCCTCCGCTACGCCGAACTCGACTCCCTCTTGTGCGCGGCGGGGCATTACGGCCAGAAGACCGGGCGCGGATTCTACATCTATGATGCCGCGCGCAAGCCTTCCCCAAATCCGGAGGTGCTCGCCCTCGCCGGGGAATACGCCGCCAAGGCCGGGCTTGCCCGGCACCCCGCCACCAGTGAGGAGATTGTCGAGCGTTGCGTCTATGCCCTGATCAACGAAGGGGCGCGCGTGCTCGAAGAAGGATTCGCGCTCCGTTCCGTGGACATCGATATCATCTACATCAACGGATACGGCTTCCCGGCATGGCGCGGAGGCCCCATGAAATACGCTGACCTCGCCGGTCTCCCGAATGTTTACGCCAGGGTGCGCCAGTTCCACGACCGCTTCGGTGAGCATTGGAAACCGGCCCCGCTCCTCGAGCATCTGTCCAGGCACAACTCCACATTCACCGCGTACGACAAATCGAAGGCGGCCGCGGCATGAAGATCCTCGCTCTCGCATCAGCCGTGGCCTGCTTGGCTGCCTTGGGGCAAGTCCCCTCCGAGGACGCGCGCTGGAAGGCCGTGGAAGGGACCCGCTTTGCCTACCCCATGCCGGTCTATGCCTCCCGCGCCGAATGGGAGGCCCGCAAGGCGCGCCTGAAGAAGCAGATTCTGGCGGCCGCGGGACTCTTGCCCATGCCCCGGCGCGGCCCCGTGCACGCCGAAATCTTCTCCCGCCTCGACCGCGACGGGTATTCCATCGAGAAGGTAGCGCTCGAAACGATGCCCGGCTACTACCTCGGGGGCAACCTCTACCGCCCGCGCGGCAAACAAGGGAAATTTCCCGGTGTCCTTACGCCGCACGGCCACTGGAAACATGGACGGCTCGAGAATACCGATCTCGGTTCCATCCCGGGGCGGTCCATCAACCTGGCCAGGCAGGGCTATGTCGTCTTTGCCTATGACATGGTGGGCTACAACGACACCAAACAGACTCCCCATGCCTTCGGAAGCCCCGAGGAACAGTTGTGGAATTTCGGACCATTGAGTCTGCAATTGTGGAACTCCCTCCGCGCGGCGGATTTCCTCGCCTCTCTTCCCGATGTCGATGCCGGGCGCCTCGCCGCCACCGGCGCTTCCGGAGGCGGCACGCAGACGTTTCTGCTCGCCGCCGTCGAGGACCGTATCCGCGCCGATGTTCCCGTGAACATGGTGTCCGGCATCAAGCAGGGCGGTTCGCCCTGCGAGAACGCGCCGGGTTTGCGGCACGATACGTTCAACGTCGATTTCGCGGCCATGATGGCCCCGCGCCCGATGCTCCTCATCTCCGCCACCGGCGATTGGACGAAGAACGTCCCCAAAATCGAGTATCCGGCGATTAGGAAAGTCTACGAACTCTACGGCGCTGCCAGCCAGGTGCGGGCGGTGCAATTCGATTCCCCTCACAACTACCACCGCGGAAGCCGCGAAGCGATGTACACGTTTTTCGGCAAGGTGTTGCTCGCCGGCAACGGAGATCCCGTGATGGAACAGCCGTTCACCGTCGAAAAGGACGAGGACATGCTCGTGTGGAGCGGCAGAGCGATGCCCGCCAATGCGCTTCCCGGTGAAGATGCCGTCTTCGCCGCATGGCGCAGGCTGACCCAGGTGGCGCGCCCGGACCGCGAGGCGCTGCGCTACGCGCTATCGGTCGAGAACCCCGCCCGCGTGCTGAGTGTCCGGGATGGCGAATCCATCACCCTGAGCCGCCCCGGACGCGAGGATCGCGTTCCCGGAATTTATCTCAAGGGAAAGGGTATTCCTCTTCTCGTCGTGGATTCCGAAGGCGCTGCCGCCGCGCGCGCAACCGTGCCCGCCAACGGGCGGCCGGTGCTCTACCTTGACGCCTGGAATACAGGCGCGGCCCGCGGGGAGCGCTACACCGCAGCCGATCATTTCTACACCTTCCAGCGCACGGACAGCCAGAACCGCGTGCAGGATATTCTCACCGCGCTCGCCTGGCTGCGGACCACCACCAAGGGCCCGGTCGAACTGCAAGGTGTATCCGATGGCATATTGTGGAGCGCCTTCGCGGCAGCCGTCTACGACGGTCGAGTGCGGCTGGCGGATCGCCCGGAGGCCGCTGGGACTGACGAAGACATGCTCCGCGGGTTCTTCGTGCCCGGAATCCAGCGTGTCGGTGGGCTGAAAGCGGCGCTGGCGTTGGCGCGCTGACGGAGCATCCCCTTGCTCCGCAAAAAAAAAGGCCGCCGGAGCCGTTAAGCCCCGCGCGGCCCTATTTTGCTAAAGGCCCTCCGGCGAAGTTAGTCGCCGAAGCTGCCCACTTCCTTCTCGGCCTGTTTGGGTTTGGGACCCTGGGCCGGTTTGGCGGTTGGAGAGATGGTGCTCAGCGGCACGAACTCGACGCTGTCGGGTTCCTTCAACACGTGCTTGCGATACAGACGCATCATCTCGGCATCCTTCGGATCCTGGTGCGTCAGCTTGGCGTCGCGCGCGCGGATCTTCTCCTCGCGAGCCGTCTTGGCGATCCCCAGCTTGTCGAGGTCCTTTTGCGTTTCCTTGGTGACGATATCTTCCCTCAGCGTCATCGAATGCTCGGCGGTTTCCAGCTTCACCGCCTTGCCGCCCGCGAAGATTTCGTGCCGGCCGCGGTCGCCGTACCATTTGGTGAGGGTCGCGGTCATGTGCATCTTCTCGATGATGTTCCGCCATCCGATACCGGTGTTGTAAGCGCAGAAGCTGATCTCCCCTTCCTGCGTCGCATAGGGAATGATGCATTGCTCGGTACGCCGGAAGTCGTAGTTGAACAGATCCTGGAACCACATGCCCACGATGAAGAGGAAGTTCCAACGGTCCTGGCGCCGCGCGTCGATGTCCTTCCGGCTGCGGCCCGCGTCCACGCGCCCGTAGTTCTTGCCCGTGGCCCCGAAAGTCTTATCGAACTTCTTGAGCAAGTCGGTCATCTTGAAGTGCTTGGGAGCCATGAACGGATCATAGTTCCGCGCCACCGCCAGCGCCATGCCGAACATCGAGAGCTTCTTGCTCCGCGCGCCGTCATTGACCCGGGCGACATCCTTGGCCAGACGGTCCGCGTTGAGGAACGCCGTAACCGGAACCGCCTCCTTCGTTTCCTTGTCCACCATGATGGCCGTGCCCACGCCGCAGTTCGGATGGCAGCCGCAGCTCAACTGTCCCCAGTCCGCCTCGGGACCCTTCACCAGGTCAGACCAGTCCGAGAACGTGCTGATGAAGCTGATCGGGAACCAGTCGCGGGTCGGCTCGCCGATGCCCATCTGGTTCTTTACGTCATGCGCGAGGTGCGAAAGGGTGTAGCGCTGCGCTTTCCGCCGCTCGTCGGAAATCGCCTCGTCCCGGCCCGTGAACGACACCGGCTGGAAGCTGAGAAACGGTATCTTCTTCGGGTTGTCGAGAGCGAACTGAATGATGCGGCCCACCTGCTCGTTGTTGATGCCGTTGACGATCGTGGTGACCGGAACGATGTCCACGCCGTTGTTCCAGAGGTTCTCGATGGCTTGCAGCTTTACGTCAAACAGGTTTCCCACCGCCCGGTGGGAATTCGCCGCGTTGCCGACACCGTCGAACTGAAGGTACGCATAGCGCAGACCCGCTTCCGCGGCCTGGCGGCAGAACTCGGGGCTCTTGGCGAACTCGATGCCGTTGGTAGCCGCCTGGACGCTCTGATAGCCGACTTTGCGCGCGTACCGGATAGCGTCCAGGAAGTACGGCGATAGCGTCGGCTCACCGCCCGAGAACTGCACCGACATCTGCCGGCGCGGCTTGATCGTAATCGCGTTGTCCAGCAGTTGCTTGATGTCATCCCAGGTCAACTCATGCACGAAACCAACCTGGTTGGCGTCCATGAAACAGGGATCGCACATCATGTTGCAGCGGTTCGTCAGGTCCACCGTGAGCACGGAGCCGCGCCCGTGGCGAACCGTCGAGGAGCCGTGGTTGTGCAGCTTGTCATCGTTGTGCGCGCGGATGTCGCGTCCCGGGAATGACTCCTCCAGGTGCTTGTAGAACGCCGTGTCCATGGACATTATGTCCTCGAACTTGCCGTGGATGGGGCACTCCTTCACCATCATGATCTTGCCGTCGCGCTCGATGATCTGCGCCTTGATCTCTCCCACCTTTTCGTGGATCAGATCCTTCCAATCCTTCTTCCCGTCCAGAATCTCTTTGCGGGTCTCGGGAACGCACTTGGGGCAAAGGGAATCCGTCTCGCGAGGCCACCCCAGTGGCGGCTTCGTCTTCTCCCAGGACTTCAGCAGAGGTTTGTCAGACCACCTCGGGGTGAACGAAGGGTTCGGGCGGATCGCGTTGAGCCGGTCATAGATGGCCCAAGCTGCATTGGCGGTGTACGAAACCGCCTTTTCCACGTACTTGATCGGTTTATGCATTCCTTAAAATCTCCTCATCCTCCGTGCGTGATCAGATGGATGTCGCTGTGGTTAAACTATCCCTTGGGCTTTACTACACGAGTGCCACGTGTGCAGTATATCGGAACCAGCCGCCAAGTCCCACGGCAATTAATCAAAATGCGCATTTTCAGCGTTGTGTGGCCAAATGAGGCATTGAACGGGACGGAGTCTTGCAAGACACATCGCCGTGTAATTGTACATTTGAGCATAGTATCAAAGGAATCAGTCACTTGCCTCCTTCCCTCCAGGCCTCAAAATTGAAATCTTTGGCTCGCCAGGCAGGCTTCGAACTGGCCGGAATTGCCGCCGCCGAACCGCTCGCCGACAGGCTCTGGTTCGACGGCTGGGTCCGCCGCGGAATGGCCGGCCGGATGTCCTACCTCACTGACCACCGCGCCGCCCTCCGCATGGATCCACGGAGCCTGCTCCCCTCGGCGCGCTCTCTTCTGTGCGTCGGCAAGGTCTACAACGGCCCCCAGCCCTATTCCACGTCCCGTACGCCGCGCGAGTTGGGATGGATCTCCCGCTACGCCTGGGGAGACGATTACCACCGGATTGTTCGCCTGGGCCTGGAAAGCGTGGCGCGGCAAATTGAAGGCGTCGAGCACCGGATCTGCGTCGACACCGCCCCCCTGCTCGAACGCGGCTATGCCCGAATGGCCGGTCTCGGCTGGATCGGCAGGAACACCTGCCTGATCAATCAGAACCTGGGTTCCTGGGTGTTCCTCGGCGAAATGCTCCTCTCCGCCGGTTTGGAACCTGACGCCCCCGCGCCAGACCGCTGCGGAACCTGCCGCCGCTGCATCGATGCCTGCCCAACCGGAGCCCTCGTATCCGGACCCCTCGGTTGGGAACTCGATTCCAGGCTCTGCATCTCTTATTTCACCATCGAACTCCATGGACCCATCGAGGAGCAGCACCGGGCGCGCATGGGCTGGCACGTGTTTGGATGCGACATCTGCCAGGACGTCTGCCCCTGGAACCGCCGCGCCGCTCTCACCACGGAACCCGCGTTTTCCCCCCGCTTTGAATCCCCGCCCCTCGAACAGTTGGCCTCGGTGACGGAAAAAGAGTTCCGGGAGATGTTTCGCGGATCTCCCGTCGAGCGGGCGCGATACCGCGGATTCTTGCGGAACGTTGCCGTGGCGATGGGCAATAGCGGCCTCCGGCGTTTCCAGGAGCCGTTGCGGCGGCTGGCCCGGTCAACCGACGATGTCGTCGCCGGACATGCCCTCTGGGCGCTGCGCCAACTACAATAACGGGTAGTGATTGTTCTCCTCTGTTTGCTGGGCGCCGCAAGTCTGTGGGCCGCCGATGATTCCATGGCGAAGGGGTGGGACCATTTCTACAACCTTGAATTCGATCAGGCCATTGCCGCGTTCCAGGCCGCGGTTGCGAAGAATCCGGACAACCCCTACGCTTACAATGCCTTGGCGCAAGGAATTATTTACCGCGAAATGCTGCGCGCCGGATCTCTCGAAAGTGAATTGGTCACCGGCAACAATCCTTTCCTCAAGCGCGAGAAACTCAAACCCAGTCCCGCCGACCGGAAACTCCTCGAAGATTCCATCGCCAAAGCTATCGAATTGACCCAGGCGGTACTGAACAAATCCCCCGATGACGTCAAGGCATTGTACGCCCAGGGGATTGCTTACGGGCTGCGCGCTAACTACAACTTCCTCGTCCGCAAGGCCTGGATGGACGCCCTCCGCGACATCACGACATCCCGCAAACTGCAAAATCAGGTCACGAAGCTTAAGCCGGATTATTACGATGCGCGCCTCGTGCAAGGCGTTCATGACTATGTGGTGGGCAGCCTCCCCTGGCACTACAAGATCCTCGGCTTCCTCATCGGGTTTCGGGGCGACAAGGAAGAGGGGATCAAGACACTGCAACTGGTGGCGGAGAAAGGCGAGCACGACCGCAACGACGCGAAGGTTATCCTCGCGGCTATCTACCGCCGGGAGCGGCGTCCGGCCGATGCCATCCCTCTTCTAAAGGAATTGATCCAGGCCTATCCGCGGAATTATTTGTTCCTGCTCGAAATGGTGCAGATGTATGCCGACGAGGGGAACAAACAGAAGGCGCTTGGAACGCTGGCGGAACTGGATAAGCGCAAGCGCGCCAACACGCCGGGATTCGCCGCCATGCCGGAGGAGAAGATTAATGTCTCACGAGGGAATCTCCTGTTCTGGTATCGCGATTACGACGACGCCATCTCGGAGTTGAAGAAGGCCGTCAGGAACGTGAACGACCTCGACTTGAACGCCGCCACCACCGCGTACCTCCGCCTCGGGCAGTGCTACGACATGAAGGGAGAACGGGTCGAGGCGTTGAAGGCCTACCGCGGTTGCATGGAACTGGCGCCCGATTCCGACGCCGCCGGGCAGGCCGGGAAGTATCTCTCCTCACCCTACAAGCGCGGGAAAGAGTGAGCCGCGTTGTGATACTCTAACCTCGCGTGCGACGCGCAGCCCTTGCTCTGACTTTCCTGGCGGCCCTCGCCTTTGCGCAACTGCGCAACCTCTCGGCTCGATTGGACCTCGCCACCGAACCCGTCATGCCGGCCCGCGTGTATCTCTTCAAAGACGGGCGCCCGTTTCGTTTGAGCCCCGTCGACGCGATGCTTCCCCTCCGCGTGGATCTCTTCTACAGGGAGCGGCTTTGGCGGCGCGTTCCTGACCCGGCGACACTGGAAGTAACCTGCAACGACATCTCGCATTTCTTCCTGCTCAAGGGGCGTGCCGGGTTTGACCTGCCCCCGGGAAACTATCGGGTCGAGGCCTATCGCGGCTTGTTCTACAAGCCCGCCGTGCGGGAGTTTACTCTCCGCCCCGGAGAAACAAGCCGCATCACGCTAAGAATGGACGATTGGACGCATGGAGCCTCGCGCGAGTGGCTCTCGAGCGACGACCACATCCACCTCGTGCGCGACGCCCTCGATGACAAGGTTTTCCTTGAATGGATGGAAGCCGAGGATCTCTCGTCGCCAATTTTCTTCAGTTGCAGCGCCAGATGGACGCCGCCTGGCAATACGGCTTTGGACCGAAGGCAGAGGCGAAACTGCCAGGCCGGTCCATCCGCTCCGGCCACGAATCGCGGTCGGAGTTCTTCGGGCACGTCAATCTGCTCGGAGGCCGTGAGATGATCCGGCCCCTCGGCGTGGGATCGGCGTACGCGAACTCGCCCGAAACATTTCCCTATCCGTATGTATTATTCGGCCTCGGCCGGAAGGTGGGGGCTACCGTCGGCTATGCGCACTTTGACGGCTCTCAAAAGCATTCCACCCTGCTCATGGATCTCGCCCTGAAAAGCATCGATTTCGTGGAAGTTTTTCAGTTCGGCCGCCTCAAGACCGGGCAATGGTATCAACTGCTCAATGCGGGTTTCCAGGTGACGGGCGTCGCCGGAAGCGACTTTCCCGTGGCGCTTAACAATTGGACCAGGGAAAAGGAGTGGTCCCGCTGGCTGCCCCTGCTCGGTCCCGAACGGATGATGGTGAAGGCCAAAGCAGGCGCCTCTGCCTACGAAGCGTGGTCGCAAGGCGTGCGGCGTGGCGAGGGAATGGTAACCAACGGCCCTCTCGTCGAACTGAAGTTGGCGGCGGGCGGCAAGCGGGTGAGCGCGCATGCTTCCTTCTATCTGCCCGTGGACCGGTTGGAGATCGTCGCCAATGGCAAAGTCATCGCCTCCGGGGCCGGGAACACCCTCGAAGCGGAAGTTCCCGCGAACGGCCCCGTCTGGCTGGCGGCCCTGGCCGTTTCCGGAACTCTTCAGGCCCATACTAACCCCATCTATCCGCGCTGGGACGGAACTCCGCCGGACCCCGAGGCAAGGCGCGAACTGGGGCGGCGTTGGAAAGAGGAACTCGACTATTACCGCTCCGCCCCCCTCGTCTTCCCCTCGGAATCAGAGAAACGGCAGTTCTTTATGCGGGGAGAAGAAGCCCTACGGATTCTTTCCGGTTCGCGGCAATAACAGCCCCTCGCGCGTCATACTGGATGTAGTGCGTCTTCTGCTCCTTCTATCGGCCTGCGTCCTCTGGGCGCAGAACGTGCCGTCGGACCCCGGTGTGAAGGTGGGCGAACCCATGCCCGCTTTCTCGCTTCCCAATCAAAACGGCGAGACACAGACTTTGGAAACACTGCGAGGTCCCAAGGGACTCATGCTGGTGTTTTTTCGCTCGGCGGACTGGTGACCGTACTGCAAAGCCCAACTCGTGGAGTTGGAGCGCGGCTTTGAGCAATTGCGCCGGCAGGGAATCGGTCTCGCCGCGGTGAGCTACGACAGCGTGGCGATTCTGAAAAACTTCGCCGCGCGGCGAAACATCACCTACCCGCTGCTATCGGACGAAGGCTCGAAGATCATCCGGGCATTCGGTATTCTGAACACCTCCGTCGAGCGGGAATCCTTCGCCTATGGCGTCCCCTACCCCCTGACCCTGGTGGCCGATGCCGCCGGAGTAGTGCGGACCAAATACTTCGAGGAGGATTACCGCGAACGCCCCACACTGGCGGCAATTCTCGACCGCGCCTACGGGCTGGCGCCAACCGCCGCGCGTGCGGAAACCGGAGCCAGGCACGTCAAGATCACCACCACCGCCAGCACCGCGGTGATTCGTGGAGGACAGCGAATCCTGCTCGCCGTGGATGTCGGCATCCCACCTGGCTATCATCTATATGCGCCGGGAGTTCAGGGCTACCACGGCGTGGACTGGACGTTCTCCGAATCCCACGGCTTCAAGCCTCACCCCGCAAGCTTTCCCACTCCGCGCATTCTGTACTTGAAGGCGATTGAAGAAAAAGTTCCGGTGTTCGAAGGTAATCTGCACATTATTCGAGATTTGACCGTCGGGCAAGACGCCGCTCTCCGGCCCCTCGCCAACGCCCAAAACAAGGTCACCCTCGAGGCGGCTTTCCGCTATCAGGCATGCAGCGAGTCACTCTGCTACCCTCCCGAAACCGTGCCCCTGAAGTGGACCTTCCAACTCGAAGCGATGGACCGCGAGAGGGCGCCGGAAGCCATCCGCCACAAGTAGGCAGCCCGTTGTTACCTTTATGAACCCAATGCTACCCTACGGAAAAATATTGAGGTGTCGAAGGTACAAATTCATGCGCCTCGCTGTTCTCTGCCTCCTCCCGCTTTGCCTCAGGGCCGATAGCTTCGACGACCTCCGTCTCCGCTGGCGGCGGATGTTAAGCGGAGGCGCCTTCGTCGATACCACGCTTCCGGCCGTCGGCGCCCGTCTCTCCGCCATCGAATCCACCGCCCGCCGCAACTGGACCTCGATGCTGAAGGATTCCGCCCGCCAGTCCCTCTGGACCGATCTTTCTCGCGCCAACATCTCCTCCGGCATCTCCGCTTCTTACAGCCGGCTTCGCGCGATGGCTCTCGCGTGGGCCACTCCCGGCCAGGCGCTCTATGGTGACCCCGGGCTTCTGGCGGATATCCGTTCCGGCTTGGCGTGGATGGATGCGAATCGTTACAACCAGGATGTCCCGGCGGAATATGACAACTGGTGGGACTGGGAGATCGGAACGCCCCTCAACCTCGCGGATATCGGCGTGCTCCTCTACGACAACCTTTCCTCCGGCGAACTCGACCGTTACATGGCCGCCATCGAACGCTTCGACTCCGATCCGCGATACATGATAGGCAAGACCATCTCGACCGGCGCCAACCGGACGGACAAGTGCAAGGCGGCCCTCCTGCGCGGCGTTTTGCTCAAGGATCCCGCCAAAATCGAACTGGCGGTGCGCGAACTGAGCCCGGTGTTCGACTACGTCACCGCCGGCGATGGGTTCTACCTCGATGGTTCGTTCATCCAGCATCGCCGGCATCCCTACACTGGCAGTTACGGCCTGGTTCTGATCGCCGACATCGCCGATCTGCTCTATCTCACGGCCGGATCGCCCTGGGAAACCTCCGGGCCGCCGGTTGCGATCGCCAGCCAGTGGATTTCCGGCGCCTTCGCGCCGCTGATATTCCGCGGCGCCATGATGGACATGGTCCGCGGGCGCGCCATCTCGCGCGACGGTTCCAGCGATCACGCCGCCGGACACTCCACCATCGCCGCCCTGCTCCGCGCCACCCATTTCCTCGGCGGCGCCGATGCCGCCACTCTGCGCGGACAGATCAAGGCGTGGCTTGCCGCCGACACCTCGCGTGATTACTCGAGCGGACTGCCCATTGATCTCATCGGCGAGGCATGGAACCTGCTCAACGACGACGACGTCCCCGCCGCCGCCCCGCCCAACGCCGGCATCGTCTACGCCTCCATGGACCGCATCGTCCACCTGCGGCGGGACTGGGCCATGGGCATCGCCATGCACTCGAGCCGCATTTATAACTACGAGAGCATCAACAACGAGAATCTCAAGGGCTGGCACACGGGCGACGGCATGACGTATCTTTACAACGCGGACCTGACGCAGTTCTCCGGCGCTTACTGGCCCACTATCGACGCTCAGCGCATGCCGGGAACCACCGTCATCGCCGGCTCCACCCCGCGCCAGAGCCAACTCGGAGCAAGTAACATCGCCGGTGGAGCCACAGTGGACGGCTACACCGCCGCCATGCTGGACCTCGAACCCGACGGCAGGCCACTCAGCGCGAACAAGAGTTGGTTCCTGCTTGATGATGAAGTGGTCGCGCTCGGAGCGGGCATCCGTTCGGCGAACCCGTCGCAAGCCGTTGAGACCATCGTCGAAAACCGCCGCCTTACCAGCCCCACCACCTTTACAACCGGGACGGACGGCAGTTGGGCCCACCTCGACGCCGGCATTGACGGAGCCTCGATCGGCTACTACTTCCCCGCCGGCGCGGGGTGGCAAACCACGTCCGGAATGCGCGCCGGCGCCTGGCGCGATATCAATGCGGGTGGCGGCGCCGCACTGCTGTCCGCCGCATACCGGACCATTTGGTTTGATCACGGCAAGGCCCCGGCGGCGGGCGTCTACGCCTACGTCCTGCTGCCCGGTATCACCGCCGGGGGCACTGCGGACTATGCAGCCGCGCCCGCCGTCAGCATCCTCGAGAATTCAACCGCCGCGCAGGCCATTTGGCACGGCGGTCTTCAGGTGGCCGCCGTCAATTTCTGGAGCAATTCCAACAAGACCGTGGCGGGCATCACCAGCGATTCCATCGCTTCGCTGGTGAC
>JADLBG010000435.1 GCA_020847895.1 Bryobacterales bacterium | reverse complement strand
GAAGATCATCGATCCGCGCCTCGCCGCCGTCGGCGCCATCGAACTCTCCCCCGATGGCAAATCCCTGCTCTACGAACGCACCGACCAGAACGACAGCGAGATCATGATGGTCACCAACTTCCGCTGAGCCCTTCGTAACATCTTCGAGACTTTCTCCTGCCCGCCGCGTATATGCCATCAGGCAAACCGCATGCTTCCATCCCTCACCCAGGACGTCTCCCACGGAATCCGTCAGCTCCGGCTCTCTCCAGGGTTTACCCTCGTCGCCGTCCTGTCTCTCGCCCTCGGCGTGGGAGCGAACACCTCCATGTTCCAGCTCATGGACGCCATCCGGCTCAAGATGCTCCCCGTGCGCGATCCCCGCGAACTGGTCACCGTCGACTTCGCAAAAGGGTCCGCCCGCGCCGGTTATTTTTCCACTCGCAGCGCCCGTCTCACCTACGCGCAGTGGGATCAGGTCCGCGCCCGGCAGCAAGCCTTCCGGGGCGTCCTCGCCTGGAGCGCGGCGCGATTCAATCTCGCCGCCGGCGGAGAGGCGCGTTATGCCGAGGGGCTCTTTGTGAGCGGCGGTTTCTTCCCCCTGCTCGGCGTCTCCCCGCTCCTCGGCCGCACGTTCACCGCGCAGGATGACAGCGAAACCTGCCCGGGCGCGGGCGCGGTGTTGAGCCACGCCTTCTGGCAGCGCGAATACGGCGGAAATCCCGGTGTTCTCACCCGCGCCGTCACCCTCGACGGGCAGACGTTCCCCGTCATCGGGGTCACGCCGCAATCTTTTTTCGGAGTGGAAGTGGGCAATCGGTTCGATGTCGCCCTGCCGCTGTGCGCCGACACACTGCTGGCGGATGACAGGAAAGGCCGCATTCCCGTCCGCGATGCCTTCTGGCTGTCGGTCATGGGCCGCCTGAAGCCGGGCTGGACGACGCAACAGGCTACCGCGCAGCTTCAGGCTGCCTCACCCGCCATCATGCAAGCCACTTTGCCGGAAACTTACAAGACCGCGCTGGCAAAGAAATATCTGGCGAACAAACTCGAGGCCACGGACTCGGGGACCGGTGTATCCGGATTGCGCCGCCAATACGAGCGCCCCTTGTGGCTGCTGATGGGCATCACCGGACTGGTTCTTCTGATCGCCTGTGCCAATCTCGCCAATCTGCTGCTGGCGCGCGCCAGTGTCCGCGAACGCGAATTCGCGCTGCGCCTCGCCCTGGGCGCCTCGCGCTGGCGTCTGGTGAGGCAGCTTCTCGTGGAAAGTATGTTGCTCGCGCTGGCGGCGGCCATTGTGGGGGCGGCGGTGGCTCAACTGTTGAGCCGTGGGCTGCTTACCTTCCTCACCACGGCGAACAATCAGTTGTTCGTCAATCTCAGCCTCGATTGGCGCGTTCTTGGATTCACCGCCGCATTGGCCTTGCTCACCTGCATGTTGTTCGGATTGATGCCCGCGCTCCGCGCCACGGGCGACTCCCCGGCATCGGCAATTCGCGCCGGTGGCCGCGGCATGACCGCCGGGCGGGAGCGAAACGGCTTCCGGCGCGCGCTCGTGGCAATCCAAGTGGCGTTCTCTCTGGTGCTCCTCGTGGGAGCCCTGCTGTTCGTCCGCAGCTTGCGCAACCTGCTGTCAACCGGCGCCGGCTTCCGTGCGGAAGGCATCCTGACCGTGAATGTCGACTTTGGGAGGACGCAGTTCCCCGACGAACGCCGCCTCGCCGTATTTCGGGAAATGCAGGCACGGCTGGCCAATGTTCCCGGCGTGATCTCTGCCGCTCAGGTCCTGTTCACGCCGGTCAGCGGATCCGGTTGGAACAACGACATCGGCCCGGACGGAGCCACGGCGGCGGCCAGCGGCAAGCAAGCTTTCTTCAACCGCGTGAGCCCGGGTTACTTCGCCGCCATGGGCACGGCTCTCATTGCAGGCCGCGAATTCAATGACCGGGACACGCTCTCCTCACCGAAGGTGGCCATCGTGAACGAGGCCTTCGCCAGGAAATTCCTTGGCGGCGGGAATGCTGTCGGCCATACGTTCCGCCGCGAAGCGCCGGCCGGCAAGCCGGAGGAAGTCTACCAGATTGCCGGCATGGTGAATAACACGAAATACCGCGAATTACGCGAGGAATTCCTTCCCATCGCCTTCCTTCCAATCGCTCAGGGCGATGGCTTTGGAACCGCCGCCACCTACGTGCTTCGCGTCCAGGGCCAGCCCGCCTCCATCGTCAACAGCGTGAAAGCCAAAGTGGCTGAGGTCAGCCCTCTCATCAGCATCGAGTTCCGCTCCTTCTCCCGGCAACTGGAGGAGTCCATCCTCCGCGACCGGCTGATGGCGGCGCTCTCGAGCGGCTTCGGAGTGCTTGCCGGACTGCTGGTGACGCTCGGCCTCTACGGCGTTATCGCCTACATGGTGGAGCGCCGCCGCGGCGAGATCGGCGTGCGGATGGCGCTCGGAGCCGGCCGAGGCCGCGTCGTCCGCCTGGTCCTGCGCGAAGCCCTGCTGCTTCTCGCCGCCGGCATAGCCGCGGGCGTCTGTCTCTCGCTGTGGGCCGGGCAGGCCGCGGCTGCCCTGCTCTATGACCTGAAACCCTACGACCCTGTCTCGCTGATTACCTCCGCCGCGCTCCTGTCCGCCATCGCGCTCGCCGCCGCCTATGGCCCGGCCCGCCGCGCCGCCGCCCTCGATCCCATGGCCGCTCTCCGCGACGAGTAGTATAAATTCGCTCACAGGCCGTCGTTCCCGGGATGTGCCGGGCGCTTGTCGCAACCCGTCCCTCCGTTTGCCGGTTTATCTCATGACGTGCCAGCACATGACAAAGGGCGCATGTCATCTCCTGTCTATTGAAAACAAACCGCTTCGGCTGCAAGGTCCACGTATGGGGATTTCAGCTCTCATCCTTGCGTTCGTGCTGCCCACCTTCGCGGCGGACCCATCCCAGACAGTCGCCGCGCTCGAACAGAGTGCCGATGAGCGATACCGGCGGGGCGACTACCGGGAAGCCGAGCGCCTCCAAAAGCAGGTTCTCCAACTGTGGAAGGACGCCGCCAGGACACAGCCCGTTGACCTATCGAAGCCCTATTATCGTCTGGCCGGAATCTACCTGGCTCAGGGCAAGTTGACCGCCGCGGAACGATACGCGGAAGCCGCCTCCGGCCACCAGGACCGTTCGCGGGCCTCGTCCGCTGATCGCGCTCGCGTCTTGAACCTGGCCGCTCAGATTCGATTCCAGCAGAGGAGATATCGGGAGGCGGCTGAACTCCAGGAGAAAGTGGTCCGGCTTATGGAGCAGGAGGATCGGTCAACTGGCCTCGCCAGGATGCTGAATGACCTGGCGATGATCCACGCCGCAACCGGAGAGCTTCGCCTGGCCAGGCCGCTGCTCGAACGGGCGGTCGAATTACACAGGCGATCTGCCGGTCAGCCCGATGATGGCTTTGGGGAAACGCTTGGAAATCTCGCCTTGGTGTGCGCTCGCCAAGGCGACTTGAGCCAGGCGGAAGCCAGCTACCGGCAGGCCGTCGATCTGATGGAGAGGACTCGCGGACGGGAGCATCCGCACTTGGGCTTGCTTCTCTCCGAGTATTCGGCCGTGCTCAGGAAGAATGGGCGAAAAGCGGAGGCACGAACGATAGACCGGCGGGCGAAAGCCATTCTTGAATCCGCCCGGTTCCCTGGCCATGACACCGTCGATGCGGGTGCCTTTCGCAAACGGCAGCCCTAAAGGCCGCGTATCATCATGATGTTACTCTGCTGCCGGTCGATCCTGGGAAAGATTACCCTGTTGCCGTCCGCGGAAACCGTGAAGCCCGACCATGGGTACTTCATCGTTAGAAGCCTGGTGGCCGGACCGCCGGCGGCCGGATGGAACTCCAGCGTATGATCCCAGTAGCGGGCATCAATGGTGAAGACACCATCCGGACCGGCCGCCAGAGTCCAAAATGCCCCGGGGATAACCAGGTGCTCTAATGCCGGCCGTCGAAACGATGTCCGCCAAACGCCTCCTTCTCTTATGTAATAAAGAAATTCGCCGTCCTTTGCGAACCCCCGTGAAAACGACGGATAGCTTGCCTCGTGGTCTGAGACTTGTACCTCCGGGCCGCCTTCGGCCTTGATCTTGAACAGGCCTGGGTGCCCAGTCAACCCGCGTTGAAAGTAGATCCATTTTCCGTCAGGCGACCAGCACGGCTGTTTGGCATCTTCCGTTAGCCTGCGCCTTTCCACTCCCGTCCCCGAGACGACATACAGCAGACCGGCGCCGCTCCCGGTGATTACCGCCAGCCGTCTTCCGTCCGGGGACCAGCGAACATCGGACACACCTTCCGTTCCAAATGAGGTCAGTTGCCGCAAGTGGGGATCATCGGGACTGCCGGCCCAGACCTCCATTGTCCCGCGGCGGTTCGAGGCGAACGCGAGGGTCTTTCCGTCCGGGGATAGATCCGGGTTCCTCTCCGACCGGTTGGAAGCAAATCCGCTCAACAGCTTCGCGGGTTTCCAGCTTCCCCCCTCTCGCTTGACCTCCCAAAGATTGTCATCATCTTGCCGCCGCGTATAGATGAGGGTGTCCCCTCGAAGACATCCCCCCAAAGCATATTGTTCAGATGTTGGAGTGACGATCTGTTCCGGCGGCCGTGATCGCCCCGAGGCGGGAAATACCTTCAGTCTGTAAATGCCGCTGTCCGCAAGAAAAGGACCGGAACTGAAGATCAGAGATCGCCCATCGGAGGTCCATACCGGACTCGTCGACCGGACGCCGCGTCTTGTTACCGGCTCGATCTTGCCTTTCGGCCGGAGATCCTCGTCCAACTCGAGCACACAGATCTCCGAGCGGTATTCGAGGTTCTCGCAGCGAAAAGCAAGATGACGGCCATCGGGCGAGAAATCCGGATCCATGTGCCCCCTCGAGTTCTCCGAGGTCGTCAGGCGCCGCTTTTCTCCAGACGCCACCGATACGAGAAACAAGCCCTGTTTCCCACCGGCGCTATCCGATACGGCGAGCCACTTTCCATCAGGCGACCACGACAACTGCCTGGCATCCAACCATTGGTTCAGTGAAAGGTCAGCCAGTTTTCGCTCTGTTCCACCTGAACTGGGTATGAGCAGGACGCTCGTTTCAAACGTAACGGTCCGCCGCAGGAAAGCAATCCAATTGCCGTCGGGCGACCAGGCCGGGCCAAAATCCATGCTCGGATGATCCGTCAGCCGCCTCGGTTCCGAAGAGCCGGTTGTTTGCACGTAGATGTCAGAGTTGTTGGAAGCCGAGCCGTTCCAGGTGAAGGCGAATTGGCTCCCATCGGGGGAGAGCGCCGGCAGTACCTGAGCGCCGGGATAGGAAGTCAATATCTCAAGTTCCAGGTGAGTGGAAAGCGCCTCTTCTCGCTTGGCTGACCAATACATGGCGCCTCCTGCCAACGCCAAAATGGCGGCTAGAGCAAGCCACCTGTACCGCAAAGGCCGCCAGTATGAGACGACAGGGGAAGATGCGGGCTCCAGGGTTGCGCGCCGCCCGTCCCACCACTCATCGATCTCCCCACGGTAGGCAAACACCGACGACCTCTTTTCATGCTGGTGCCGGTGAACTGGCAGACCTTCAGACTTCTCCCATCGGATGACCGTACGGACGCTCTTCCCGAGGTATCCCGCAATCTCTTTCCAGGAATCAAGCAGCTCTCCCTCCGCGTTTGAAATCCTCGCCGGGTTTTTCATGAGCTGACCCTGCCTGATATTACATCGGGGAGACAACGCCGTCCAGAGAAACCTGCGCCCCCTTTTCGCCGTCCTCCACGCCGCTCTCCGCGGCGAGTAGTATAAATCCACTATTGAACCCCCACCCCGGAAACCCTACACTCGTTTCCAATGCGCTGGGCTATTTCTGGGTTCCCTTCTACCTCTGTCCTTACCGTGATTATCCTTGCGGTATCTACACCCAGACCTGGCGCCGGCCAGGGTTGAGTGGCCGCGCGCCAGGGCACGCCCGGGCTTGGTGTGCTCGCTCAAAATACGTGCGGAAGATCGGAACATGCGCACCCGAAATTGTGGACCCTCACCATCGGGTATCGCTATCAGCCGTCCTTCCGTCACTTCATCGGCACCGTCGAGCAGAAACAGCGTGAGGTCAATCGCAACCAGATCGAGAACATCTACCACTTGCTCGACTTCTCCATCGAGCGCCAACTCACTCCGCGCTGGAGCGTCTCGGCCAGCGTCCCGGTCCTCTTCGCGCACCGCAACCAGCTCTATCCGCCCACCGGCAAATACGTCGTCAACAGCTTCGGCGATGCCACCGTCGGCGCCCGCGCCTGGATCTTCAAACCGCCCACCGAATCCGGCGACAACATCTCCCTCGGCATGAGCCTCAAACTCCCCACCGGCACTTACAACGCAACCGGCCTGGCCGTGAGCCAGGGGCAGCAGATCATCGCCACCGCCGACCAGTCCATTCAGGCCGGCGACGGGGGCACCGGTTTCGCCGTCGACCTTCAGGCCTACAAGCGCACCTACTTCAACAGCGAACTCTACTTCGCCGGTGTCTACCTCTTCAATCCCCGCAACACCAACGGCGTCTCCACCTTCCGCCGCGCCAGGGGCGAGGAAGTCATGTCTGTCACCGATCAGTATCTTTTCCGCGGCGGCATCGGCCACGCCGTTCCCAAAATCCGCGGCCTTGCCATGAGCATCGGAGGAAGAATCGAAGGAGTCCCCGTGCGCGATGCCTTCGGAGGGGCCGATGGATTTCGCAGGCCTGGTTATGCGATCTCCGTCGACCCGGGCATCCTCTATGCGCGTGGCAGCTACACCTTCACCTGCAACATCCCCGTCGCCGTCGAGCGCAACCGCAAGATCAGCGTCGCCGACTACCGGAACCACACCCACGGTGACGCCGCCTTCGCCGACTACACCCTCATCTTCAGCCTCTCCCGGCGCTTCTAGAACGTACCCTCCTTATAATGGAATGCGATGCCCACCAATCCAAAGCGTCATGTAGTCACTGCCATCGTTCTCGCTCTCTTCGCCGCCGCGTTCTCCATGCGCGCCGTGCCCGAGCCCTCCAACAACTTCCATGTCGCCTTCCTCGGTGACCGCACCGGCGGCGCGCAGCCTCAGGTCTTCGGCCGCGTCCTGCGCG
>JADLBG010000434.1 GCA_020847895.1 Bryobacterales bacterium | reverse complement strand
GGATGGCAGCAGTGGACAGTTCTAAATAACCAAAAGGCGCGCAACGCGCGACGCCTGGAACCAAAGTCGACCGCCTTTGAGGCGGCCCAACTCATCAAGCCACCCGCTTTGCGGGGGGTGTCTGACTGTTCTTCGCGCGGCGGGGAACCGAAAAAGATTCTACTGTTCTGTTTCCGCGCGGCGTTGGCGGCCGTGGTGCCGTGTCCAGGGGAATGAGGTATGGTGAGATTCCGGCATTCCCCCGGCCACTCCCTGTTTATGTCCGCTACCCAGACTACCCAAGACGAACAACTTTACTGGCTTGCGCTGCAACTGGTTCCAGGGCTCGGGAGCCGCAAGGCAGGGCAACTGATCGCACAGTTCCAAGGCCCGCGCGAAGTCTTCCGCGCGAGTCTCCCGGAGCTCGAGTCGCTGGGGCTGGCCACGGCAACGGCGCAGAGCATTCTGAGCGGATGCACATTTGAGGACGCGGCGACGCAGCAGCAGAAGATGATGCAGAGCGGCGCGGTGATGATTCCGCTGCTCGATACGCGTTACCCGAAGCGGCTGCGGTCGATCTTTGACCCCCCTCCGCTACTTTTTTGCCGCGGGCGCATCGAATTGCTTGAGAGCCTGATGATCGGGATTGTGGGGACGCGGCGTCCGACGGCGTACGGTTCGGCGGCGAGCGACCGGTTAGCGCGTGATCTTGCCATGGCGGGCTTGACGGTGGTGAGCGGAATGGCGCGGGGGGTTGATACGGCGGCCCACAAGGCGGCGCTGGAGGTTGGCGGAGGGACGGTGGCGGTGTTGGGGTGCGGGGTGGATCTGGTGTATCCGGCGGAGAATCGTAAACTGGCGGAGGAGATCGCAAGCAAGGGGTTGGTGGTATCGGAGTTTCCGATGGGGACGCCCGCGTATCCGCAGAACTTTCCGATCCGGAACCGGATTGTGAGCGGCCTGGGGGTGGGGATACTGGTGGTGGAGGGGGCGAAGTATTCGGGGTCGGCGATTACGGCGCGATTGGCGGTGGAGCAGGGGAGGGAATTGTTCGCGGTGCCAGGGAACATCACGTCGAAAATGAGTTGGAGTCCTAATCTACTAATCAAGCAGGGGGCGAAGCTAGTACAGGAGGCGGAAGATGTTCTGAGCGAACTTTCCGCCGGGGACCGGCGGCAGCTACAGGCGGCCAAGGGAGGGAGGCAAGTTGCTGAGCAGCAGAGGCTTACGCCGGAGGTGGAATCGGCGGCGGGGCGTTCGCTGCTGGGTTTGCTGGCGGTGGACGAGCCGCTGCACGTTGACGTTATATTGGAAAATCTGCCACAGTATTCATCGTCGGAGCTGATTGCGGCTCTCTTCGAGCTCGAGATGCTCGGGCTCGTCCGGCAGCTTGCTGGGAAGCAATTTATAAAGGTCTGGTAAGAGTCATCTTTTCATTAGGTAGTTATGTCTAAATCTCTGGTCATCGTTGAGTCGCCGACGAAGGCGAAAACGATTGGCAAATATCTTGGCAAGGACTTTGTCGTGAAGGCCTCGCTGGGCCACATCAAGGATCTGCCCAAAAACGATCTCGCGGTCGCCACGGATCGCGACTTCGAACCAAAGTACATCATCATTGAAGGGAAGAAGAAGCTCATTGGAGAGTTGAAGGCGGCAGCCAAGGGCGCCGAGACCGTA
This sequence comes from Bryobacterales bacterium, assembly GCA_020847895.1. Taxonomy (GTDB): domain Bacteria; phylum Acidobacteriota; class Terriglobia; order Bryobacterales; family Bryobacteraceae; genus CADEFT01. The sequence continues at coordinate 2,221 of JADLBG010000434.1, read as the reverse complement.
TACCTGGCGGCTGACCCGGACAGGGAAGGGGAGGCGATCTGTTATCACCTGAGGGAGGAGTTGGAGACGCGCGCCAAGAACGGGCCGGCCATCTACCGGGTGCGCTTCAACGAAATTACTCCCGCGGCCATCCAGCGGGCTTTTGAGAAGCCGACGGAGGTGAACGCGAATCTTGTGAACGCGCAGCAGGCGCGGCGTGTTCTGGACCGGCTGGTGGGCTATAAGATCAGCCCGCTGTTGTGGGACAAGGTACGGCGCGGGCTGTCGGCGGGGCGTGTCCAAACGGTGGCTCTGCGGCTGATTGTGGAGCGCGAGCGCGTCATCCGGGCATTCCAGAAGGAAGAGTACTGGACTATCGACGTCCAGATCAACGGGAAGAAGCCGCCGGTTCTGCACACGAGGCTTGTCAAACGCAACGACGCCAACGTGGAGATTCCGAACCAGGGCGCGGCGGATGCGATTGTATCGGCTCTCGGCAGCGCGGCTTACGTTGTCGATTCGGTGGTGACGAAGGAGAAGAAGCGCAATGCGGTTCCTCCTTTCATCACGTCGACGCTTCAGCAGGAGGCGGCGCGCAAGCTGCGGTTTTCTGTGAAGCGGACAATGATGCTGGCGCAGCGGCTGTATGAGGGGATTGAACTGCCGGGCGAGGGTTCGGTGGGTCTGATCACCTACATGAGAACGGACTCGACGCGAGTTTCGGCTGAAGCGCTGACGGAAGCGCGTGAAGTGATCGGAAAACGCTACGGGACGCAGTACCTTCCTTCGTCGCCAAACTTCTACCGAAGTAAGAAGGATGCACAGGACGCCCACGAGGCGATCCGGCCGACGTACGCCAACCGTGCGCCGGACGAGTTGCAGGGTTTGCTTGCGGAGGATGAGTGGAAACTTTACCGGCTGATCTGGATGCGTTTTGTGGCCTCGCAGATGATGCCGGCCGTATTTGACCAGACGACTATCGAGGTGAGCGCCGCGGGCAGTGACGGGAACCGGTATCTGTTCCGGGCGACGGGAAGTGTTCCGAAGTTTGATGGCTTCCTGGCAGTGTACGAAGAAGGGAAAGACCAGAAAGACGACGAGGACGAGGAACTGAAGAACCGCCTGCCGCAGGTGGAGACCGGGGAGACGCTGAAGTTCCGCTCGATTGAGCCGGAGCAGCATTTCACGGAGCCGCCGCCGCGGTTTAATGAAGCGACGCTGGTGAAGGAACTGGAGTCGGACGGGGTGGGCCGGCCGTCGACATACGCCTCGATTCTTTCGACTATCCAGGAACGGGAGTACGTGAAGAAGGAAGGCGGCCGCTTCGTTCCGACGGAACTCGGCATGGTGGTGACGGACCTGCTCGTGGAGAGCTTCGACGACATCTTCGATGTCCGCTACACGGCGCGGATGGAAGAGGAACTGGACGAGATCGAGGAAGGGAAGATCGACTGGCGGGAAGCGCTGACGGAGTTCTACGGCAAGTTCCAAAAGGACCTGGAACACGCCGAGCAGAACATGACCGATATCAAGCGGATGGAGAAGCCGACGGACCTGGTTTGCGACAAGTGCGGCAAGCCGATGGTGATCAAGTGGGGCCGTCACGGCAGCTTCATCGCCTGCACCGGCTATCCGGAATGCACGAACACGCGCGAGTTGACGGTGGACCTGCCGGACATCGACAAGGTGGGGTTCACCGAGCAGGGGGACGAGGAGTACTGCGAGAACTGCGGGCGTCCGATGGTTCTGAAGAAGGGGCGGTTCGGCACCTTCTATGCGTGCTCGGGCTATCCGGATTGCAAGACGACGAAACGGATCGGGGATACGGAGCAGAAGAAGGCGGATGTTCCGCTCGAGGAGAAATGCCCGGTTTGCGGGAACCATTTGGCGCTGAAATACGGGCGGTTTGGGGAGTTCACGGCGTGCAGCAACTACCCGACGTGCAAGTACGTGAAGCAGAAGACCATCGGCGTCACATGCCCGAAGTGCCACAAGGGGGACATTATTGAACGGCGCTCGAAGCGGGGCAAGACGTTTTACGGGTGCAACCGGTATCCGGAATGCGACTTCGTGGCTTGGGGCAAGCCGCTCAATGAGAAGTGTCCGGAATGCGGCGGGGAGTACCTGATCGAGAAGTGGCTGAAAGCGGGTCCGGTGGCGCAGTGCCCGAATCCGGAGTGCAAGCACAAGCATCCGATCGAGGTTGCGGAGCAGGCTCCGGCAATCGCGGGGAGCTGAGTTC
>JADLBG010000433.1 GCA_020847895.1 Bryobacterales bacterium | reverse complement strand
TGAACGACGCGTTGCCCCCGGAACTCGATCCCGAAATCGCCCGGTCATCCGGATTCGTCGAAAGATTGTACGACTTCGCCACCGCCGGCAGAATCTCCTCGAACAGAAACCGCGGAAACCGGTCCCCCACCGCATCGTATTCGTAGCTGCGGTTGTACCGCGCCTGCGTCTCCGTTCCCTCGCCCGGCACGATACCCGGATTCACGAACACCGCGATGATCACCGGCAGTTCGCCCTTATGGATCAGGTTGTCGAACACGATCGTCGTGCGATAGCTCCCCTTTTCGTTGACAAACGAGCCCCCATCCTGGAATACCATCACCCGCGCCGGCCGGTCCCCCTTGTACTGCGCCGGGACATACACCCAGTAATCCCGCACCGTCCCCGGGTAGATCCTGCTGTCGTTCCACTCGTAGTGCGTGACCTTCCCCCGCGGCACGCCTTCGTGCCGCATCGAATCCGGCCCCAGCACATACTCTTCCGCCCAGGCTCCGGCAGCCGCCAGGAGCAAACCACCCACGAACATCCTCGGAATCATTCCTGAGATTATATCCGGCGCGCGGTTCTCATTTGAGGGACGCGCCGATAGTCGTCATGAACGAGATGCATGCACGGCCGATCGCAAAGACTTCAGCCTCTGCAGACGGAATGGCCGGCGGATGATCGATTTCGTTGCGTCACCGGAACACTAACCCACCCACTCGATCCCATCCACCGTATCGCCGTCATTCCGCGGGCCGGTCAGATATGCGCTGAGCTTCGGCGGTGCCTCCAGCGCCTCCATGCGTACCACAAGTTCATTCAATCCCGGAAGCAATTCCACTGCCTGCTGGAACTGGCCGTGCCGGTAGCGCGTTCTCACCTCTTCCGACATCACCAACTTCCCGTTGAAATGTGCGGCAAAGCGCCCGCTCGCACCAATCCACAGAAACGCCTTTCTGTGTCCTTGCGACCGGATGCGCACGGCCGCGCCGAAGCGCCTTCCGGGCATCACGGGCTTCCCGCTCCAGCGTTCGAATGGCAGCGTGTCCGTGGCGCTCTCCCACGGCTTCCAACTCTCGACCGGGGCCTCCGGCTGATCCGTCACCCTCCACTGCCGGTTCCCGCGCCCGTACCAGGACTTGGGCTTCGCCCACCGCCGCCGCATCGCTCCGGGATCACCGCCGTTCACGTCCACCATCGACAAGTCGCGAGTCCCCATTTCCCGCTTCGCCGCCATGTGCAAATACTCGATGTCCCACGGATTGAATCCCAAAAGGTGCGCCACGAGGGAATCAACCGCCACCGGGTCTTCGCCGGCCAGCACCAGGTTGCTCCGCACCAGTTGATCTTCCACCCCGCAGTTATGCTCCTGGTATTGCAATCCGCGGAGCCCGTCGACCACCGAGTAATCCGGCGGATGAAACGCCGCGAGGTCCACAATGAACGGATCAATCCGGTTATCCACCGAGTGTTCCGAGTGCAGCCGCGTATTGCTGAAGCCCCCCGGCATCGCATAGGCTTCGCGCGGAGCCGTGCCCACGTAGTTCTTCAAGCAACAGGTGATCCCGCTCTGCATGTGGCACTTCATCACCGGCACAGTGATGAGAAAGTCACAGTTGAGGATCGTGTTGGTGACGTAATAGTCAGGTCTGGCGCCGAACGCGCCAACACCATTGGCAGCCTTGGGGACTTCCAGACGCCGGAGCTTTCCCCCGGCATCCCGCACCCCGTCATAGCTGAGATCCGCATAATCAAATGCGCGCCCGGAAAACTGCTTCCGGAACTCACCGAGCATGTCCCCGAAGGACCCGCCCAGCCCTGGAAACTCTTCCGTGCCCCAATCGAATGTCATCGCATCGCGGCGCACTCCGTCCTGATAGACAATGTTGTCCTTGGCAGGGTCGGTGAGCCGGCGGTAACTGCCTCCTTCGGCCAGCGTAATCCGGCCGGCTTTCGAAAACCTGGCAACGTACTCGAAGACGGCCCGCGTCACGCGGAAATCCGTAATATCGCCGGTGCGGTACGACTCGCGTCCGCGCAAGCCCACAATGTTCGGCTTGATCACCACCCAGGAGCCGGGCCGGATTTTTTTCTCCAGGCTCCCGGCGCGTGGAGCACCCAGCCGGATCGCCGTCCACACCATGTCCCGCACGCGTTCATAATCCAGCGGGTGGTCCAAGGAACTCGGACGCCGCAGCCCGTTGTATGTGGCCGGGATCAAGCCGATGCGCGTCCGCGCCGGAGCGCCGAAGGTGGATAGCGGTGCAAACGCGGCGCCCGCGGCGGCGAGCATCATTTGCCTGCGTTCAATGGAGTTCATAGACAATATATACACCGCTTTCAGCCAAACCGGATCTACAATCGAAGACGGAAGAACCGAGATGCGCAGACGTGATCTATTCCTGGCCCCATGGTGGGCGCCGGCTGCTTTCGGGCAGCCCCAGGCATCGCAGGCCCGCCCGCCCGGGAACAAGCCCCGCGAGTGGATGACCGCCGCCGCCAGCCGCGACACTGTCTCGCGCATCGGCCTGATTCCCTCTACATTCACTGGAAACGTTGAGAGCGACGGCCGAAAGATCCGCGCTCTTACCCACCCCGCGCCTCTGATGCAGCCTCTGTCCGCGGACCAGCTTGACGATATGCTTCAACTCGCCGTCGAACTCGGCGGGGGCCGGCGGGGCGGTTTGACATCTGCGATCCGCCCCGATGACTGGGTCCTCATCAAGATCAGCATCCGGAGCTGTCCGGGTGGCGCCCAACCGTTTCATCCCGGCGCGGTCACCGATCCCCGCCTGGTGGCGGGCCTGCTTGGCTACCTTGCCCGAAGTGGCCTCGGACGCCGCTTCACCATCGCTGAAGGCGCGCCGTGCCGTCCCGCCGGGGCCGCCTCGCTTTGGAACACCACCTGGGACAACCAGTTTGACGGCCTGAGCTACCGTTCTCTTGTCGAGACCCTTTCCCGGAAGCATCCCCAACTGCGCTTCGAACTGCTGGACCTGAACGGCGCTCCGTCCCTGCCGATGCCGGTGGAAGGACGTGTCCTGGCAAGCCATAACCCAAAGGGGATGTATTTTATACCTCGCGTGCTCCGGGAATGCGATAAGGTCATCTCCATTGCCCCGCTCGCCACGATGGACGGCAGCGGAGTTGCTCTGTCCTTCCTCAACTACCTCGGCTTTGCGCCGGCTGACCACTACGGCTATCCGAAGAACGGGCTCTTCGCGCTCGGCGAGCCGGGCGAGATAGCCCTGGATCTTTTCTCCTTCCATCCGGCCGACTACGCGATTGCCGGAGGCTCTTACGCCGCCGAATCCGATCCATCCACGCCCGGCGCCACGCGCATGCGCCGCCATAATGTAATCATCGCCGGCACGAGCGCGCTTGCGGTAGATACTGTCGGCGCGGCCGTGATGGGCTTCGAGCCGAACACCATCCGGCATCTCGAACTCGCCGTACGCCGAGGCTACGGCTCCGGCGACACCTACTCCATTTGGACGCGCGGAGTCGAAATTGATGAGGTAAGAGCCGATTTTCAAAAGCCCGGCGTGGCAAACTTACGGGGATCGCGCTTGTGAAGAACTGGTTTGGGAGAAGTGGCTGCGCCACGGGTGGATTAGACCCGTGGCGCGCGATGAAATTTAGCGGATGGAGATGGCGGAGCCGTTGCCGAAGATGAGGTTGCCGCCTCCGGCGTCCACAGCCACGGCGAGGCCGCGGTTGGCGCCGGGTGTCGTGTTCTGCGGGATGTCGAAGGTGACGACGTAGACTCCGATGAGGTTGAAGGCGTACTCCGCGGAGACGACGTTGACACCGGCGTCGTTGACACCGACGATCACCGGAGCGTTCACGATCATGCCCGTGCCGCCATAGGAGTTGGTGGTGGCGGGGGCGTTGGTGCGGCCGAGTCCGGTGACGTAGACACGGGCGCGTTCGCCGCGGCCGATGGGATTGTCGGGGGTGACGAAGGATCCGTCCATGCGAGTCACCACGGCGTAGCGGCGTCCCTGCGAATCGGTGCTTTCGAAGATGCCGGGAGCGGCAGAGGCGATGGTGATGTTGACAGAGGCCGAGGTGTTATTGGAGGTCACGGTGACCGGCAAGGTGGCTCCCTCGACAGCCTCGAACGGGACCTGAACCGCGACGGTTTGCTGGCCGCCGATGTTGGCCACCCAGAAGATGGGGGCGGAAACGCCGCCGAAGGCAACGGAAACTCCGGCGAGGGTAGTGGGCCGTGGACCGAAGTCGAACTGCGGCAGCACGTAGCCGTTCACCGATGGGGCGATGTTGGTTCCTGTAATGGTGGCGATGCTTCCGGGAGCGATGTCGGTGGAGCCGGAAGCCGCATTGCGGATTCCGCCGGC
>JADLBG010000432.1 GCA_020847895.1 Bryobacterales bacterium | reverse complement strand
GACGGGCATGTCCGCTCCAAGGCGGGATTGCTGATGGTGCGGGCGCATCGGAATGCCGATTGGCTTCAGCAGCAAATGATGACGGCCGATCCGCGGACGCTGGCGAACCTCATTGAAGGGCTGCTCGAAACGGCTCCCACCGAGAAAGAGGTTCATCTTCTCTGGACCTACACGTATCATGCAAACCACAGAGTGGCATCCACCGCCCTGCTCGTTTTGTACAGAAACGGCCACCAGCAGGCGAAGGAGCGGCTGCTGGCCATGGGAAACCACCCCGCGGAACAGTTCCGGACGGCGGCCGCATGGGCGATGGGGCAGACAGACGATCTCTGCTTTCTCGAGACGCTGCAACACATGGCCCGCAATGACAGCGGCAATGCCAAGCGGATGGGGTTGAAGGGTTCGGTTCATCTGCGGAAGGCGGCGGCTCTCGCCACGGTCGCGCTCGAAACCGCGCGCGAGCCGGAGGGGTTGGAGCCGGCGAAGCCTGAGGCAGTCGCGGAAGCAACGGAGGGGGAAGCGGTCGTGGCGGAAAATTGATGGAATGGTACACTTTAAGAGAATGCCCAAAGTTACGTTTCTGCCGGCAAACGTCACCTTCGACTTCGAATCCGGAGAGCTTCCCTATTCCGATCACGGTCAGCGGGAATCCGTTCTGGACGTTGCCCTGAACAACAATTTTCACCTCGAACATGCCTGTGGAGGAGTCTGTGCCTGTACCACCTGCCACGTGGTGGTCAAGAGCGGGGATGAAAATCTGTCGCCGATGGAGGATGACGAAGCGGACAGGTTGGACATGGCGGCCGATCTGACGCTGCACAGCAGGTTGGGATGCCAGGCCGTGGTGAAGGGCGATGTCGTGCTGGAAATCCCCGCGTGGAACAGGAACTACGTCAGCGAGGACGGCGGATCCATCCTTGGCGACGCCATCCCGAAACCAAAGAAATAACAGACTACAGCCTAACGTCCAAAGACGATGGGGAGCAACTGCTCCATGCGATCCAGCAGGTAATCGGGCGGATCTGTGGCAAGTCCTTCCGGTTGAAAGCCGTAGGTCATTCCGGCGGCTCGGATGCCGGCGTTGCGCGCGGTACGCACATCCACGGCGCTATCGCCGACCAGGACGGCCTGAGCCGGTTGTGCGCGCGATTCGTCCAGCAGGCGCAGCACTCCAACCGGATCGGGCTTCTTCTGCTCGAAGCTATTGCCGCCATAGACGCGGAAGAAGTGGCTGCCTAGCCCCAGACCGTCGATGATCGTTTCGGTTGGGCCAATCGGCTTATTCGTCAGCACGGCCATGGGAATTCCTCCCCCGCGGATCGTTTCGAGCGCTTCGCGAACTCCGGGATACAGCCCTGTGTGGTCGAGCAGATGCCCACGATAGTATTCGAGAAAGAACTCAAGTCCCTGAGCGGCCAGGGAATCGCCCGCCTCCGGCCCTAAACCTAAAGCTCTCCTGACAAGAACCGGCGCGCCGCTGCCGACATAGGTGAAGATGAGTTCGTCGGGCAGTTCGGAGAAGCCCAGATGCCGGCGCATCGCGTTCACGGAGCGCGCCAGATCCAGCTTGGAGTCGATGAGCGTCCCATCAAGGTCAAAGATCACTAATTCCATTTCCTGGATCCAACCGCCTCCGCCCACAGTTTGCGAATCTTGTCGTAGCTGTTCTGGAATCCGTCCGTCAATTCGCGGGGCGCGGCCTTGGAGAAGACTCGGGCGGCGTCGAGAATGTAGGGAGAGAGCGTGGAGTTGACGACGGAACGGGGAGGAGGAGTGGTGCTGAAGGCCATGAGCACCATCACGACGGCGATGCAGATGAGCACCCCCCTGAGGAGCCCGAAGCAGCCGCCCAGGATGCGGTCCACAAACGAGAGGCCGGCCCATTTGAACAGCATGGCCAGAAGCCGCCCGAGGAGAGCCCCAGCGAGTAGCACCAGAAGAAAAACACAGGCAAAGCCGAGAAAATTGGAGACGCCGCGCGAACTGACGTATTCCTCAAACATCGAGCCGGCAGAACCGTAGAACCACATGCCGAGAACCACGGCGAGGACGGCGGCCGTAATGCCGATGGCCGTGCGGATGAAGCCCTTGATGAGCCCGCTCACGATGGAGGCCAGGAGCACAATTCCAAGAACGACATCCAGCCAGTTCATAAGGATCGGCCTGTAAGGGTACGGTAGGCCTCCAGATATTTTTCACTCGTGCGCTCGACCACCTCCGGAGGAAGCGGAGGGGCAGGCGGACGCTTGTCCCAGTCAAGGGTCTCGAGATAGTCGCGGACGTATTGCTTGTCGTAACTCTTTTGGGGTCCCCCGGGCGAATAGGTGTCGCGCGGCCAGAAGCGGGAGGAGTCAGGGGTGAGCACCTCATCGGCCAGGACAAGGCGTCCATCGATACGGCCGAATTCGAACTTCGTATCGGCCAGAATGATGCCGCGGGATTCGGCATAGCGGGAGGCGGTGGAATAGATTTCGAGCGTCAGATCGCGCAGCGTTTCCGCGAGCGCCGAGCCGGCGATCTTTTCGAATTCGGCGAACGGGATATTCTCGTCATGCCCCGATTGTGCTTTTGTAGCCGGGGTGAAAATGGGTTGGGGGAGACGATCACTTTCCCGGAGTCCCGGAG
>JADLBG010000431.1 GCA_020847895.1 Bryobacterales bacterium | reverse complement strand
GATCCCTGGTGGAAGGTGTGGGTGAAGGTGCATCCTCTTTGCGCCACCCGGTCGAGATGGGGAGTATGAATCTCGCGGTTGTTCATGCTCCCAACCCCATTGAACGTCAGGTCATCCGCAATCAAAAACAGAAAATTCGGCTTGCCCGCCTGGGCGGCCGCGAGACCTCCGGCCGCCGCGGCCTGTAAGAATTCCCGGCGCTGTATCATTCTCTTCCTTCCCTCAGAATAGAACCTTCACCCCAAGCTGGATCTGCCGCGCCGTGCTCACCGTGGAACTCACCTGTCCGAACCTGGAATTGGTGAAAGTGGTTTGCGGAGTCCCGAAGGTCGGCTGATTGAAGGCGTTGAACAATTCGACACGGAATTGGAGCTTCATCCGCTCCGTCAGGCTGTCCTGGCGAAACAGCGACAGGTCAAAGTTCTGGTAGCCGTCCGTCCGCAGTTGATCCCTTCCCGCTGTCCCGAAGTTATATACGGCCGGGGATGCGTAGGCCGACTTGTTGAACCAGGCTTCAGGCTTCGGATTCGCCATGGCCGCATTCCCCACCAGATTGGGGCGTGTCGAGTTCGTGCCGATGTTCGCCACATCCAATCCCATGGTCGGCGTATAGGGCTGACCGCTGCGAATCAGCACGATCGCATTGAACTGCCAGTTGCCGAGAATCCTTGCGGCCGGGCCATCCGCCACCCAGCGCTGTCCCTTCCCGAACGGAAGGTCGTACACCACGGCGGCCGAGAAGTTCTGCGGAATGTCGTAGGCCGATACCGACCGGTCATTATTCGGAACATACGGATTCTGGAGCGAGAAGCCCTCCACTCCGAATTGCCCCGACGAAGCGATGTCGATCGACTTGCTCCATGTGTACCCGAGCAGGTACGACAACCCCTTGGTAAACCGCTGCTCCAGCTTCACCTGGAGCGCATTGTAATTGCCGCGCCCGATGCTGCGGTCGTAGTTGCTCGCCGGAGCGTACGTCCACAGCGCCCTCGGCTGCACGGTGCCGGGTCCGGGCGTCAGCGCCGTGTTGTAAAAGCCGCCGATCGGCAACCGGAGGCTGTTGGCGCCAACGTACGCCGTCGACAGCGTCACGTTGTTGGCCAGTTGCTTCTGTATGTCCAGATTCCACTGGAGCGAATACGGGTTCCGGAAGTGCGGATCAAAGAAAAACGCCTGCGCCGTACTGGGGTCCGGCGCTGGAATCCTGGGGTCCTTGCCGCCGAACGGATCGTTGGCCAGTACGGAAACGATGGGACGATTGATATTGATGCCGCGCAGCAGGTTCGTGTTCGGCCAGGCCCCGCTGGCGTTCTGCGCCTGCTGCGTCACCCCCGCCTGCAAGTCATAGAACACCCCGAAGGAACTCCTCACCACCAGCGTGGGCCGCAAACGGTACGCCAGGCCCACCCGCGGACCGAACATCTTGTAATCGTCGTCGCGCAGCTTTGGCTGCCCCGTGAAAACGACATGCTGCTTCACATAGGCGTTCTGCGGATCCGGCAGACAAGGCGCCGGCTGACTGCTGCTGCACGCCGGGGGAGCAGCCGCGCCCACGATGAATCGCCCGGACCCGAAGTCCCACGTCGAGGGGAAGTTCAACCGGAAGGAGGAATTCCGCAGCAGGTCCCATCGCAGGCCGAGATTGATGGTCAGCTTGTCAGTGGCCTTCCAGGAATCCTCGGCGTAAAAGTTCCACAGTTGCGTCTGATAGTCGTACTTCCGGTCGCGATACTCCCAGGCATCGAGCGCCCCCAGCACAAACGAGGCAATGTCGGATCCGGTGTTGCCCGGATTGTTGAGGTCGGCCGTCTGGCTGGCGTTGAACGTCAGGTTGCCGTCATAGGTATCGTCGAAGAACGGAACCCATAGAATCTGGCCGCCGAACTTCAGCGTATGGTTCCCATGTACGTGCGAGAGGTCGCCTCGCATCTGGTAGGCGGCCTGCGGGCCCAGAAAATCCACCCGGCTCCCCTGCGTCCCGAATGCGCTGGGCATGGTGATGCCCGGAGCATTCAGCCCGTCCTTTTTCGGAAAACCGGCAAAGAGCCCTTCGGCGAACATGTTCCTGGCGGTGAGAAAGGGAACGTTGTTCTGCGTCAGCGAACTGTACCCAAATAGCCCGTTCAGGAGTGTGTTCGCCCCAAACACGTGGGTATAGCTTGTGCCGAAGTTTCTCGCCGGCGTCTCTATCTGGTTCCGCGTTCCTTGCAGCGTGCCCGCGCTCTCCTGATTCTGCGTTCCCCATGTGAACCGGCTCCACAGGAAATCCGAGGGCGTGAAGTTGTGATCCACGCGAATGCTGTACTGGTTCATCGGCGCGGTCTGCGAAGTCGTGTTCCTCCCGTTGAAGCTCGGATTCCCCGTGTCGATAGGCGCGGGAATGATCGTCTTCGCCCACTCGCCGGTGGACTTGTTGATCAGGGAAGCGGGGATCGTGTTGCTCGCGAACGGGTCGCGAAGATAGGAGCCGGCCTTCGCGGGATCAGGCCGTGCCGAAAAGGGATTGTAAATCGCTCGCTTCAGAGCGCTGAAATCGCCGCCCAACTCAGCCGGCGTCGGCACAAGGTATAACGAGGACGAGGCATTCACCTGCCGGTACCCCTCATAGGTGAAGAAGAAGAACGTCTTATCCTTGATCACCGGACCGCCCACGGTACCGCCGAACTGGTTCTGACGCAACGTGGGCTTCTTCGCCGCGAAAAACGCGCGCGCGTCCAGCGCATCGTTGCGCAGGAACTCGTACAGGCTCCCGTGAAATTGATTCGAGCCGCTCTTGGTGGCGATGTTGACCACGCCCCCGGTCACTCCGCCGAACTCCGCCTGGTCGCTGTGCGACTGTACCTTGAATTGCGCCAACCCGTCCACATTCGGCGCAATCGCGTAGGTGTTCATCCACGGGGCGTCATTGTAGACTCCGTCCAGCGTGAACGTGTTGCTGCGGTTGCTTTGCCCGTTCACGGCTGGAAAGACGAACGTCCCCACCCTCTGCACCTGCGCCCCGCCGCTGTTCTGGGCAACGCTCACCGAAGTGGCGCCGGGAGACAGTGTCAACAACTGCGTGAAGTTTCGCGCATTCAGCGGCAGGTCCACAATCTTCTCCTGGGTGACCACCGTCCCCAACTGCGCGTTCGAAGCCTCCAGTTGCGTTGCCTCCGCCGACACCTCCACGCTTTGCGACACCGCCCCCAGGGTAAGGTGAAAATCGAGTGTCGTGATCTGGTTGACGTCAAGGTTGAACTCCTGGGAAACCGACTTCTGGAATCCCGGTTGCGTCACCTCCACCCGGTATCGCCCCGGAACAAGATTCGAGATCACGTAATTGCCGGTCGTGGTCGAGTGGACAGTCCTGACGATCTGCGTCCCTGTGTTCACCGCGCTCACCGCCGCATCCGGCACCGCCGCGCCCACTTGATCGTAAATGATCCCGTTGATCTGCGCGTTCTGGGTCTGCGCCCAGGTAACCCCCGCGCCCAAAATCAGAAGAAACAACGTTGTCCGCAATCTGATACCCTCGCTTTCCCGCAGTTGTATCTCAGGCGGCGAAGCCACCGCCACGAATGCGATGTTAGGGCAACTGGCCGGTCCCGACAATGTGGTAAACTCGTCTCATCTGGTTTGAAACAGGTGTCAAACGGGATTAAATCTCGAATTAACAAAGAGTTAGAGGAAGAACATCAACCGGCGGAATCCCTTGCCGCCGATCCCCGCTGGCAACTCGTCCTGCGCATCTGCCAAAGCCGTACCTTCTCCAAAAGCGCCCGCCTCCGCGAACTGCTCCGCCACATCAGCATCAATCTCCTCCAGGGAAACTCCGCGGAAGTGACCGAGTTCGAGATCGGCCGCCGCGTCTTCGGCCGCCCCGAGGACTACGTTCCCTCCGAAGACGGCGTCGTCCGAGGCGCCGCCAGGCAGCTCCGTCTCAAGATCAAGGAGTATTTCGAAACGGAAGGCCAGTCCGAAACCTGGACCGTGGACATTCCCAAGGGAGGATACGTGCCTGTATTCTCCCCCCGGAATGCCGAACCAGCATCGGATCCGGCCCCACCTCCGGCCGCACCACTCCCGGAACAGGCAACAAAACGGTCCGCACCGTTCCTCTGGCTCATGATCGCGGCAGTTGCCTTCAATGTCTCATTCCTCGGGCTCAATCTTTGGTTATGGAATGGCCATGCAACTGCCCCCGTCACGCCCAGTCCGGAGCCGACTTTGGCGGGCGCTCTTCTCAAACACTCCCTACGGCCCGTGACGGTAGTGGTTTCCGATTTCTCCATGCCCCTGCTTCGCGTATTGTTCCACCCGCGCGATTACACTC